>JAFEES010000012.1 GCA_018240995.1 Pseudomonadota bacterium
GAGGCGCATTGGGCGGCAGCACCCACAATGGAGGCGCCGGTGCACGCCTGGGCCGAGCCGCTGACGCGCGAGGGCCGGCTGCACACGCATACCGCCATCACGCGCCTGGAGCGCGACCCCACCCACCCCACCCTGTGGCAGTTGCACTGCGAAACCCTGGGCGGCGACACCCATTTGCACGGCGGCTTTGACGCGGTGGTGCTGGCCCAGCCGGCCCCGCTCACGGCCGCGCTGCTGCACGACTCCGGCGTGGCCACGCCCTGGGGCCAGGCGCTGGATGGGGTGGACATCGCCCCCTGCTGGACGCTGATGCTGGCCTTTGCCCATGCCGTGCGGCCGGGCCTGACCACCCTGGGCCCGCAGTGGAACGCCGCGCGCAGCACGCACCACCGCATCGCCTGGCTGGCGCGCGAATCAAGCAAGCCCGGGCGCAAGCAGATCGAGCGCTGGACGGTGCAGGCCAGCCCGGACTGGTCGCTGGAGCATCTGAACGACGACCCGGCGCGCGTGCAGGCCAAGCTGGTGAAGGCCTTTGCCGAGGTCACCGGCATACGCGCCACGCCCACCCATGCCGAGATGCGCCGCTGGCGCTACGCCCAGACGCAAAAGCCGCTGGGCCAGAGCTTTTTGTGGGACGCCGCCACCGGCTTGGGCGCCTGCGGCGACTGGTGCCTGGGCCACCGGCTGGAGGACGCCTTTGTCTCCGGCCTGGAGCTGGCCCTGGCCGCCGCATGAACGCGGCATGAGCACCACATGACCCAGGCGGCGCGCTACGTCGGCCGCTTTGCCCCCTCCCCCACGGGCCCGCTGCATGCGGGCTCGCTTGTTGCGGCGCTGGCCAGCTGGCTGGACGCGCGCGCAGCCGGCGGGCGCTGGCTGGTGCGCATCGAAGACGTGGACCTGCCACGCTGCCAAAGCGGCGCGGCCGAGCGCATCCTGGCCCAGCTGGCCGCCTGCGGCCTGCTGGCGGACGAAGCGCCTTGCTTGCAGTCCACACGCGGCGCGCGCTACCAGCAGGCGCTGGACGAGCTGCTGGCGCGCCAGCTGGCCTACCCCTGCGCCTGCACCCGGCGCGACATAGACGCAGCCCTGGCCGCCCAGGGCCTGGCGCACGAGCGCCATGTGGAGCGCCCCTACCCCGGCACCTGCCGCGCGGGCCTGCACGGCCGCGCGCCGCGCGCCTGGCGCTTTCATGCGGCGCGGTACCAGGGGCGGTTGCCTGCTCCCTCCCCCTCTGGGGGAGGGCTGGGGTGGGGGCCAGCGACGCAAGCGGCAGCGCACGGCGGTGAAGCACATGGCTGGCCCCCATCCCTGCCTTCCCCCAAAGGGGGACGGAGTCTGCAAGAAGATGAGTCAAATATGCCTTTAGCGCTTTATGGGCAAACGCAAACAGCTTCTCTTTCAATAGCAAACAACGGCATCCGCTGGACTGACCGCCGCCTGGGCCCGCAGTTCCAGGACGTGGCGCGGCAGGTGGGCGACTTTGTGCTGCGCCGCGCCGACGGCTTGTGGGCCTACCAGCTGGCCGTGGTCGTGGACGACGCCGACCAGGACGTGACCCATGTCGTGCGTGGTGAGGACCTGGCCGACAACACCCCGCGCCAGATCCTGCTGCAGTCGGCCCTGGGCCTGGCCACGCCGCGCTACCTGCACACGCCGCTGGTGCGCGCCGCCGACGGCGAAAAGCTCTCCAAGCAGCATGGCGCCCCGGCCATGGATGAAACCCGGCCGCTGCAGGCGCTGGCGGCAGCCGCTCAGGTGCTGGGTCTGCCGCCCGTGGAGGCTGGCAGCAGCATCGCCCAGGCGCTGGCGCTGTGGGTCAGGGCCTGGGCGCGAAATTACAATCCGCCGCTGTGACTGAAACCCCCTCCCCCACCCCTTCCCACACCGGCGCCCCTGCCGATATCGCCCACCCCAAGGGCATCAAGAGCTATGTGCGCCGCGCCGGCCGCACCACAACCGGCCAGGCCAAGGCCCTGGAAGACCTGGGGCCGCGCTATGTGCTGGACTATCGGCCTGCCCTGCTCGACACCAGCGCCGCCTTTGGCCGCAGCGCGCCACTGATCCTGGAGATAGGCTTTGGCATGGGCGATGCCACGGCGCACATCGCGCGCCTGCGCACCGGCGACAACTTCCTGTGCTGCGAGGTGCACGAACCCGGCGTGGGCGCCCTGCTCAAGCGCATAGGCGAACAGGGCCTAGAGAACATCCGCATCCTGCAGCATGACGCCGTGGAGGTGCTGGAGCACATGCTGGCGCCGCAATCGCTGGATGGCGTGCATATCTTCTTTCCCGACCCCTGGCACAAAAAGCGCCACAACAAGCGCCGCCTGATCCAGCCGCCGCTGGTGGCCAAGCTGGCCGCACGCCTCAAGCCCGGCGGCTACATCCACTGCGCCACCGACTGGCAACCCTATGCCGAGCAGATGCTGCAGGTTCTGTCCGTCGAGCCGCTGCTGGCCAACAGCGCGTCTGACTACGCGCCCAAGCCCGACTACCGGCCCCTGACCAAGTTCGAAAACCGCGGCCTGCGCCTGGGCCATGGCGTGTGGGATCTGGTGTTCACGCGCCGCTGAGACAGGCCTCTTTTCTTCCTCCCAGAAAGCAAGACACCCGCCGGCTGGCGGGTGTCTTGTCGTAAGCCGGCCAGCGGTTACGCGCGCTCGGCCACCCAACCCTGCACCGCGGCCAGCGCCTGCGGCAAGGCCTTGGCGTCAGTGCCGCCGGCCATGGCCATGTCGGGCTTGCCGCCGCCCTTGCCGCCGACCTGTTGGGCCACGAAGTTGACCAGCTCGCCGGCCTTGACGCGGGTCGTGCTGTCGGCCGTCACGCCGGCGGCCAGCTGCACCTTGTCGCCATCAACGGCGGCCAGCACGATGGCCGCAGTCTTGAGCTTGTCCTTGAGCTTGTCCATGGTCTCGCGCAGGGTCTTGGCGTCGGCGCCGGCAAGCACGGCCGCCAGCACCTTGATGCCCTTGACATCGACGGCCTGGCCGGCCAGCTCGTCGCCCTGGCTGGAGGCCAGCTTGCCCTTGAGCTGGGCGAGCTCTTTTTCCAGCGCCTTGATCTGGTCCAGTGCGCCGGTGATGCGTGAGTTCAGCTCGGCCACCGGCGCCCGGAGCACGGCGGCGGCCTGATCCACGGTGGCTTCAAGCGACTGCAGGTAGGCCAGCGCGTTCGCGCCCGTCACGGCCTCGACGCGGCGCACGCCCGCGGCCACGCCGCCCTCGGCCACGATCTTGAACAGGCCGATGTCACCGGTGCGCGCTACATGCGTGCCGCCGCACAGCTCGCGGCTGGTGCCGATGTCGAGCACGCGCACGCTCTCGCCGTATTTTTCGCCAAACAGCATCATGGCGCCGGTCTTCTGCGCGCTTTCAATGTCCATCACGCGTGCCTGGGTGGCGCTGTTGGCCAGCACCTCGGCGTTCACGCGGCGTTCGATCTCGGAGATCTGCGCGCTTGTCACCGGCGTGTTGTGCGTAAAGTCAAAGCGCGTGCGTTCGGCATTCACCAGGCTGCCCTTTTGCTGCACATGCTCGCCCAGCACCTCGCGCAGGGCCTTGTGCATGAGGTGGGTGACGGAATGGTTGCGCATGGTGGCGGCGCGCTCGGCGCCATCAACCTGGGCCTGCACCGTGTCACCCACGTTCAAAGTACCTTCGCCAAGCACGCCATGGTGGCCATACACGTCGGCCTTGATCTTCTGCGTGTCCTGCACGGCAAAGCGCGCGCTGCCGGTGGTGATGAGGCCCTGGTCGCCCACCTGGCCACCGCTTTCGGCATAGAAGGGCGTGCTGTCCAAGACTACTACGCCATTTTGACCAGCTTTTAGCTCTGCAACGCTTGCCCCATCGGTGTAAAGAGCTACGATTTTTGCTGCCCCTGAGAGATGCTCGTAGCCGGTGAACTGGTTGGCTGCGCCGCCGTACTCCAGCGCCTTGTCCATCTTGAACTTGCCCGCCGCGCGGGCGGTGTTCTTCTGGTGCTCCATGGCAGCGTTGAAGCCGGCCTCGTCCACGCTCAGGCCCCGCTCGCGGCAGACGTCGTTGGTCAGGTCGAGCGGAAAACCATAGGTGTCATGCAGCTTGAAGGCCACGTCACCCGGCAGCACCTTGGCGCCACCGGCCAGGGCGCCGTCCAGGATCTCCATGCCGTTGGCCAGGGTCTCGAAGAAGCGCTCTTCTTCCACGCGCAGCACCTCGGTGATGCGCTCCTGCTGCTCGCGCAGCTTGGGGTAGGCATCGCCCATCTGCTGCGCCAGGTCTGCCACCAGCTTGTGGAAAAAGGGCGTCTTCTGACCCAGCTTATAGCCGTGGCGGATGGCGCGGCGCACGATGCGGCGCTGCACATAGCCGCGGCCCTCGTTGCTCGGGATGACGCCGTCGGCCACCAGGAAGGCAGTGGCGCGGATGTGGTCGGCAATCACCTTCAGCGACGGCGTCGCCAGGTCACTGATATGCGTCTCGCGCGCGGCGGCCTTGATCAGCGCATCGAACAGGTCGATCTCGTAGTTGCTGTGCACATGCTGCAAGATGGCGGCCAATCGCTCCAGGCCCATGCCCGTGTCCACGCAGGGCGCGGGCAGCGGCGTGACCGAGCCGTCCTCCTTCATGTCGAACTGCATGAACACATGGTTCCAGATCTCGATGAATCGGTCGCCGTCTTCGCCCGGGCTGCCCGGGGGGCCGCCGGGGATCTCCGGGCCGTGGTCGTAGAAGATCTCCGAGCAGGGGCCGCAGGGGCCGGTATCGGCCATCATCCAAAAGTTGTCGCTCTTGTAGCGCCCGCCCTTGTTGTCGCCGATGCGGATCACGCGCGCAGGATCCAGGCCGATCTCCTTGGTCCAGATGTCGTAGGCCTCGTCGTCCTCGGCATACACGGTGGCCAGCAGTCGCTCGGCCGGCAGCTTGTAGACCTGGGTCAAGAGCTCCCAGCCCCAGTGGATGGACTCGCGCTTGAAATAGTCGCCGAACGACCAGTTGCCCAGCATCTCGAAGAAGGTGTGGTGACGCGCGGTATAGCCCACGTTCTCCAGGTCGTTGTGCTTGCCGCCGGCACGCAGGCAGGTCTGCACCGAGGCCGCGCGCACATAGGGCCGCTTGTCGGTGCCCAGGAACACGTCCTTGAACTGCACCATGCCGCTGTTGGTGAACATCAGCGTCGGGTCGTTGCCCGGCACCAGGGGGCTGGACGCCACCACGGCATGGCCCTTGGCGGCAAAGAAGTCCAGGAAGGTCTTGCGGATGTCGGCGACGGAGAAGGTGGGTGTGCTCATGGTGTTGGGTGAAGGGCAGCGGGTGCGCGCGCTGATGAGGCATGGCGCCGGGCGCCAAACCTGCTGCGGGAAAATCAACCGGCCATTATAGGTTTTGCCCTCGCAAGCAAGACCCGCGTCGACCCCCACAGCAACAGCCAGCCCAACAGCGACACCACCGCGCCCGCCAGCCCCGTCGCCGTCACATCCAGCCAACCCAGTGTGATCGCACCCAGAAAGGAGCCAGCCGCGATACCGGCGTTGAATCCGGCAATGTTGAGACCCGAGGCCACCCCGCGCGCACCTGGTGCGTGGCGGTCGGCGATGCTGAGCAGCCGTGCCTGCAGCGCCGGCACCGAGCCAAAGGTCACCATGCCCAGCAGCGCGACCAGGACGGCCATGGCCAGGGAGGACGAGGCAAACATCCAGATGCCAAGCGCCAGCACCGCAATGGCTGCAATCACGGCGCCCGACGCACGATCCACTCCCAACCAGTCCGTAAAACGCCCGCCAAACGCGTTGCCGATCACGGCAGACACGCCAAACGCCAGCATGAAGAGGCTGACGGCACCGGCGTTCAAGCCCGTCACCTGCGTGAGGAGCAATGCGATGTAGGTGAAAACCGTAAAGGAACCCGCGTAGCCGAGCACCGTCACCAAGGCCGCCATCAGCAGAACCGGGTGGAACATGGCGCGCAGCTGCACCGACACCGCGGCTGCAGGGCGAGACGGGCTTGCCGCGGCGTCAGGCATGCCCCAGGCAAGGCCCGCCAAGCCAACCACACCGAAAACCGCGATCAACCCCAGCGCCAGGCGCCAGGACAGGACCTGTCCGAGCCAAGTGCTCAGCGGCACGCCGACGGCCATGGCGAGCGTGAAACCGCCGAACACCGCGGCAATCGCGCGCCCCGCTTTCTGCGGGCCGGCCAGTTGCGCGGCCGTGTCGGACGCCACCGCAAGAAACAACCCGTGCCCAACGCCCGCGACCAGGCGCGCGCCGACCAGGACGGCCAGGTTCGGCGCCAGCGCCGCCGCCAGGCTGCCCAGGCTGAACAAAAAAACCGTGGCCAGCATGGCGCGTTTACGCGGCCAGCCGGCCGTGACGGCGCTGAGCACGGGCGCCGAAATTGCCGCACCCAAGGCATAAAAAGTGGTTACCAGCCCACTCTGATGCGCACTGACACCCAAGCCATGGGCCACCGATTGCGTCAGACCGATGGGAACAAATTCGGCCAATCCCAGCGCAAAGGCACTGAGCGTAAAAACATACACCACGAACGGCATGAAAGCTCCTGAATCAATGATTGCAGGCAGTCTGGAGGCTCTCAGCAAATAAGTAAAATCACTAAATACACCACAATACATAATTATTTTTATGAGTCGATTGGAGCACCTGCGGACTTTTCTCGACGTCTACCGCCTGGCCTCCTTCACGGCAGCCGCACGCAGCCTCGATCTGACGCAGCCCGCCGTGTCCGCGCACATTGGCGCGCTGGAGCAGTTGGTCGGCAAATCCCTGTTCGAGCGCCTGCCGCGGGGCGTGGCGCCCACACCGGTGGCAGACGAATTGGCCCGCGCCGTTAGCCCACACCTGGATGCACTGGAGACCCGGTTGGCGTCCTACCGCGCAGGCGCCGCATCCGGCGGCACCCTTTGGCTGGCCGCGCCGCCGGACTTCATCCACGCCGCGCTGGGCGAAGCCGCCCAAACCATGCTGGAAAATGGCTATCGGCTGCGCATTCGAACCGGGAATCGCGAGCGCCTATACGAATTGCTGACGACTGCCAGCGTCGATTTCGCCGTCACCGCATCCCTGCCCGACGAACAGACCTGCGGTTTTGAGACCTTGCGGATCGAACGCTACCTGTTCGTCGCTGCGCCGGCACTGGCGCAGCATCTGGGCAACCCGCCAAGCGCACGCCAGCTGCACGAGCATCCGCTGATCGCATTCGACGAGGACTTGCCACTAATCCGTCAGGCCTGGATGGAGCTGTTTGGCCAGCCCCCGTCACTGCAGGCCGACATCACGGTGCCCGACCTACGCGTCATCCGCGAACTCGTCGTGGCCGGACAGGGCTGGAGCGTGCTGCCAGACTATCAATGCACCGAAGCGCTTGCGCATGGCCAGCTCGTTACGCTGACGCCGCAGCAGCGCGCGCCCACCAATGCCCTGTATCTGGTCTGGAACAAGCGCCACCTGCGAACGCCCCGCCTCACCCACGCCCGTGACCTACTTTGGCAATCCCTGCGACAACGCTCAAAGTAATCGGTTGCCAGGCTCGCGCGAACCCGCCATGACTACGCCTCGCACTTGACTTCAAACGCAGTGGATTAGCCAGCAGACAAGCCCGCCACTGCCGCCATTGGCGATCCGAAAGCGCCCAGCGATGTAGTAAGATGCGCGGCCTTCGCGGGTGTAGTTCAATGGTAGAACGGCAGCTTCCCAAGCTTCATACGAGGGTTCGATTCCCTTCACCCGCTCCATTTATGACTTTCCACGGACTTCCACCGGACTCCAAGGATCGCCGTAAGTCATTGTCAAGATTGAAGATTTTTAGCCGATCTCGATCCACTGACATCTAGCGAAATCCACTCACAGCCGCATCGAAACGGTACATTGAGTGGTACATCGGCAATCCGGCCGTCGCCACGAACCATTTTCCGAACGCATTACGTAAATTTCCCCGTAATGCCACCATCCACTACCAACTCCGTACCCGTGATGTACGCAGCCGCATCGCTGGCAAGGAACGCACAGGCGTGCGCGACGTCCCAAGCCGTTCCCATGTGGCCCATCGGCACCTGACGTGCACGGGCGGCGCGAGCCTCAGTCAGGCTTTCCGAGAACATTTTTGCCACCGTGGTCGCAATGCGCGGGGTATCAATGAGCCCGGGCACCACCGTATTGGCACGCACACCCTGCGCCGCATATTGCTGAGCCACCATGCGTATGAATTGCGTTACTGCTGCCTTGGTCACGCTGTAGGCCAGATGTGGATAGCCCACGTAGCGCATGCCTGCTATGGACGAAATAGCAATGATGGCACCGCGACCACGCGCCGTCATGTCAGGCAGTACCTGCTGCGATGCCAGCAACAGGCTGCGTACGTTCACAGCGTTGATGTGGTCAAAATCTTCTGCGCTGGTTTCCATGGGGCCGCCGGTTTTCCCGATGCCCACGTTGTGATGCAGTACGTGAATCGCGCCAAAGCGTGCCCGGGCTTCGGCAAAGAGTCGCTTTGCATCTGCTTCAAGAGCCACGTTACCTACAAAGGTTTCGGCTTCGCCAGCTTCCGCGCGAATCAAGGCCGTTGTCTCCGCGGCTGAATCGGCGTCGCGATCGACTACGCACACACGCGCACCCTGGCGCGCATAGGTCACGCATGAGGCACGACCAATGCTCCAGCCGGGACCGGCGGAACCACCGCCGGACACGAATACCACGCGACCCGTGAGATCCAGCGGCAACGGTGGCGGCCTGCTGTTGAGCGCGCTCATGGTGCCAACCCCACGGTCATGCCCCCGCACACGTACATCACCTGTCCGGTGGTGAAACCCGCCCGCGCATCTAGCAGCGAGGCCACTAGGTGCGCCACCTCGGCAGGTAGGCCCATGCGTCGCAGAGGGATGGTGTTCAAGATGCGTTGTGTGGCTGGTGCACCCGGTGGGTTTACGCGTTCAAATAGTTCCGTGGCAATGGGCCCTGGGCCAATGGCGTTCACGGTGATGCCATCGACCGCCAGCTCCAGCGCCAGTGAGCGAGTGAGCCCGTGTACTGCCGCCTTGCTGGCACCGTAGACGATACGCTCACCCTTGCCCAGCGCTGCGCGGCTGGAGATGTTGACGATGCGCCCGAACTGCGCTGCGCGCATGGCAGGTAACACGGCCTGCACGCAGGCAATGGTTGCAGCCACATTCAACGCCATCACGGCCTGCAGGTCGACGCGGGTGGCAGCGTCAATGCAGGCGGGTCGCACAATGCCAGCGTTGTTTACCAGGCGTGTGATGGAACGCCCCTGTGTAGCCCGCACCAGGGCTGCGTTCAGTGCGCTTTCGTCAGAGAGGTCTACCGCAATGTAGGTCTCATGCTGGTCTACCACGGTAGGTGCAGCAATGTCGAGGTTCAACACATGCAGACCATCGTCCACCAGTCGCTCAAGAATGGCTCGGCCTATGCCACGGCTGGCGCCTGTGACGAGGGCCAACTCACGTGTTGCGGCGCTCATGCACCTTCCTTGCCACCCTCACCAACGAAGGGGATGGCGTGTTCCACGGTGTCCCAAATAAAGCGTCCCGAGGGGCTTTGCTGCTCCTCGACGATATGCGCCACCAGACCTGCCGCGCGGGAAATAACGGCAAAGCCGCGCATCACATTGGTGGGAACGCCGATCTCGCCAAGCAGCGCGGCCACGGCCCCCGTGGCATTGATGGTGATGGATCGACCGTAGACCATATCCACGGCACGCGAGAGCGTTTCGAGTGCGTGGATGTGGCGCCCCGCCAAATCGGGTTCGGCCTTGGCCAATTCCAGTAACTTGTAGGCGCGCGGATCGACGGGTTTGTGCAGGTGATGGCCAAAGCCCGGCATGGCGCTCTTGGTCTCGCGGTGCTGGCGTGCAATGGCCAGGGCCTCTGCGTCAGGGTTATCAGCCGCAAGAATGCGGTCGAGCAGGCGCGAGCAGTTCTCCATGGTGCCCACGAAGGAACTGCCCACGGCCAGCAGACCCGCGCTCACGGCCCCCTGCAGGTTCTCGGGCGCGCTCATGTAGATCAGGCGCGTAGCGATGGCACTGGGCGTGAGTCCGTGTTCCATGAGCACGATCAGCACCAAGTCGGTAACGCGCATGTCCACGGGACGCGGCGTGCGCCCCAGGATCTGCATCAGCATGACCTCGGTGAAGGTTTTCTTGCCCATCAAGTCTTCGACCAGGTTTGCATCGCGGTAGTGCAGGCTGGTCAGCGTATGGGTGCACAGCCGGGTCACGGGGGTGTCATTGCGGACAGAGGACATGGTTGGTCTCCAGGTTCGTTTTTTCAGGAATGGGACAGTGCCTGCTCGCGCACGGCGGACTTGAGCACCTTGCCCACGGGCGAGCGCGGCAGGTTTTCATGGAAATGGATGCGCTTGGGCGTCTGCACCGGGCCCAGGCGTTCGCGCACGAAGGTGATCAGCTCGGCCTCGCTGGCCTGCTGGCCGGCGCGCAGTTGCACCGCCGCCTGTACGGTTTCGCCCCATTTGTCATCGGGAATACCGAACACGGCGCACTCATGCACCGCCGGGTGCTGGCCCAGTGTGTTTTCCACATCAATGGGATAGACGTTGAAACCACCGGTGATGACCAAATCCTTGAGCCTGTCCTTCAAGTAGAGAAAGCCGCGCTCGTCAATCAACCCTCGGTCACCGGTATGCAACCAGCCATCGACAATGGTTTCGGCCGTCTTCTCCGGTAGTTGCCAATAACCCGTCATGAGCAGATCGCCACGCGCCACAACCTCGCCTACCTCACCGAAGGGCAGCAGGCGGCCATCGGGCGCCATGATGGCGACATCACTGAACCAGGTGGTGCGTCCCACGGCGGCCCAGTTGCGCTCATCCTCAAAGTCTTCCGGACGCATCACCGTGAGGATCTGCGGCGCCTCGGTCTGGCCATAGGTGGTGCCCAGTACCGGACCAAAGAAGGCGCGCACCTCACGAATCTTCTCCGGTGGCATGGGCGCACCACCGTAGATCAGACGGCGCAGCTGCGGGAAATCGGCCCGACTCGCCCCTGGCAGCGCCATGAGCATGTAGACCAGCGTGGGGGGCATGAAGCACACCGTGCCGCCATGCTCACGGAAAGCCGTACGCACGGCCTCGGCGCCCGTGCCGCGCAACAGCACATGGCAGCCGCCCTGCGCGAGGATGGGCAGGATGTAGGTGGAGGTGCCATGGGTGACGGGCGCCGCCACGACGTAGCGCTCGCACTCGTCGAAACCCCAGGCCTGGATCTGGTTGGTGATGTTGGCCATCCAGGCGCGGTAGGGCTGCATCACGCCCTTGGGAAGACCGGTGGTACCGCCGGTGAACTTGATGGCCTGGGTGGCACTTTGGGGCAGATCGAACGCCGGTTGCGGCGCCTGCGCATGTTCCAGCAGCAGTTCCGCCACGGTGGGCACACCTGCCCAGCCCGCGATGTCGGCATCGCATGCGATCCGTGCGCCGGGTGCGTCGACCAGCAGGGTGGCGCTGTCCGCATCGCTGACCAGGATGCTGGGTTCGGTCACGTCGATGATGCGGCGGATCTCGGGGCGTGTGCTCTTCGGGTTGAGGGGCACCCAGACCTTGCCGCAGGCCAACACGGCCAGCAGCACAGCGATGTGGGAGGCACTGTTGTGTGCGCAGATGCCCACGCGGCTCTGAGGCTTGGGATCCAGTGCGACCAGCGCCGCAGCCAGGGCGCGTACTTGCCGCGCCAGCATGGCGTAGCTAATCGCCCCTTCGGAGGTGTCTATGGCCGTACGGTCGGGCCAGCGCTGCGCGGCCCGCCAGAAGAAATCAATCGGATACATGGTGTGAAACGATGGTGGGGTTACTCGGCTTTCGCGCCTGATTGCTTGACGACCTCGCGCCAGCGCTGAATCTCGGCCTGCGCAAAACTGCGCAATTGTTCAGGGGTGCCAGGCTCCGGTGTGGCAGCCATATCCTGCAAACGCTGGCGTACATCGGGCGTGGCCAACGCCTTGTTCAGTGCGGCATTGAGCTGCGCGATGATGGGTTGTGGCGTACCAGCCGGGGCAGCCAGGCTGAACCATGACTGCACGTCAAAACCCGGAAAACCAGACTCCGCCACAGTGGGCACATCGGGTAACAGCGGCGAACGCTGTGCGCTAGTGATCGCGATCGGGCGCAGCTTGCCGGCCTTCACATGGGGCAAGGCCGAAGGGGCGTTGTCGAACATGGACTGCACCTGTCCACCCAGCAGATCGGTGACAGCTGGCGCACTGCCCTTGTACGGGATGTGCAGCATGTTGAGCTTGGTTTGCATCTTGAACATCTCGCCCGACAGATGGATGGACGATCCGCTTCCGGAGGAGGCAAACGTAATACCGTCCTTGGACTCCTTGGCGAATCCGATGTAGTCGGCCACGCTCTTGACCGGAACGTTGTTGTTCACCACCAGAATATTGGGGATCTTGGCGATCAAGCCAATGGGTTCGAAATCTTTGACCGGGTCGTAACCCAGCTTGGCGTAGAGCGAGGCGTTGATGGTATTGGCAATGGTGTACACATAAAGCGTGTAGCCGTCGGGTGCGGCCTTGGCAACTATCTGTGCACCCAGATTGCTGTTCGCCCCGGGGCGGTTGTCAACCACCACGGGTTGCCCTAACTGCTCACCGAGCTTGGTGGCTACCAGACGTGCAATCACGTCCGTGGCACCACCTGCGGCATAGCCGACGACAAGCGTGACCGGCTTTTGTGGCCAGGCAGCCGCCGATTGCGCGCTGACCAAGCTAGGTGCGCAGACAGCAGCTACCAATGCTGCCAGGGCGACACGGCGGGCGAACTGAGGGGTGCTTGATATTGCATTCTGGCGCTTCATGGGAGTCTCCTTTATGGGTTGAGTAGTCAATCGACACCGCAAAGCGCCCCAATTAATTTGCTCTCAGGCAGACTGCGCTTTGCGTTTTTCGATGAGGAAATTCTTACCAATGCGGCGTGCCCCGACCAATCAAATCGTCCATCCAATGAACGTTTTGGATCTAGCCAACCCAGAAGCGGATACTGGCAGCCGTACCTTGCGGCGCGGGTTGCAGGTACTCGATGCCATCGCGGCCTGCGGTCATCAGGGCGCTCGCGTGGTCGATCTGTGTCGGGCAGTGGGCCTGGAGCGCGCTACCGTGCACCGGTTGTTAGCCACGCTATGTGAGACGGGCTACGTGGTAGTGCAAGGTCGCTTTCGCTACGTGCCCGGTCCTCGCATGAGAGCGGGATTGGAACTCCATCACATGACCAATCTGGCTGTGCAGCTGCAACCTGTACTCGAGCGGATCAGCGCCGCTTGCGGCGACGCTGCGTTCGCCATCGTGCGTGAAGGGGCACTGTCCCATTGCATCGCACGACAGGTTGGCAGCCACCCGGTGCAGGTACTGGTGATACAGGTCGGCACGCGTCAGCCGCTGGGCGTGGGCGCCGCAGGGCTGGCGTTGCTGTCGGCCTTGCCCGATGCCCAGGTCGCCGCCATCATCGCCACCAATGCGGCCGAGCTGTCACGCTACGGTGGCATGACTTCGGAGCGCATGCGTCTGTTGATCCGAGCGACACGCGAGCGCGGCTGGTCCATCATCGGCAACCATGCCTCACGCAACGTGCTTGCCGTAGGTATGGCGGTATTCAATACGCAAGGTGTGCCTGTAGCGGGAGTCAGTGTGGCATCCACACTTGACCGCATGCCACGTGCGCGGCAGCAACTCATTGCACGCGAGATTCGTCAGGCCATTCATAACCAACTTCCTGAAGGACTCTTAAGTTGAGCATCGCGCAAAAGAACAGCTTTTGCCATGCTGTGTCCCTCCCATGCAGCCTGGACGGTCATTGCCGACGCACCACCGCCTCCGTCGATGGGCACGGGCAATCTCTCAGCCTCTCAGCCAAAGTCCGCCAGCGGGCGCAGCTGCAGGCGGCTTTCGAAGTGGCGCTGCCGGCCTGTCACGGGGTCGGTGAATGCCAGGCTGCGGGCCAGCAGTTGCAAGGGATTGGAATAGTCGCCCTCGGGCGGGTCATTCACCTCGGGGTAGAAGCAGTCGCCGTACAGGGGCAGGCCCAGCGCCGCCATGTGCACGCGCAGCTGGTGGCGCTTGCCCGTCAGGGGCTGTAGGCGATAGCGCGCCCAGTTGCCGGCCTGTTCCAGGATGTCGATGGTGGTGCTGGCGTTGGGCGTGCCCGGCACCTCATGCATGCGAAAAAAATGCCCGCTTTCCTCCAGGCGGCTTTCGTGCAGGCGCGGGAACGGTAAATTGGCGCGCCATGGCGCCACGGCCTCGTAGGTCTTGGCCACGTCGCGCTGCCTGAACAGCGCCTGGTAGCGCCCGCGCGTGGCGCGCTGCACGGACAGCAGCACAAGGCCGGCAGTGTCGCGGTCGATGCGGTGCACGGGTGAGAGCTCGGGCAGGCCCAGCCGGCGCTTCAGGCGCACCAGCAGGGTCTGCTGCAGATAGCGGCCCGCGGGCACCACGGGCAGGAAATGCGGCTTGTCGGCCACGACGATGTGCGCGTCCTGGTAGAGCACCGTCTCTTCGAACGGGATCGGCACCTCGCTGGGCAGCTCGCGGTAGTAGTAGTAGCGTAGGCCCGGTGTGCAAGGGCTCAGCGCCGTGGCGGCAACGCCGTTTTCATCCACCACCTCGCCGGCGGCGAGCCGGCGCAGCCAATCGGCGTGCGAGACGGCAGGCAGGCGCTGCACCAGAAAATCAAGCAGCAGCCCGCGTCCCACGGATGGCAGCACCACGCAACTGGGATTCACGCCATCGCGCATGGGCAGCACGCGCGGGTCATGGCGGTTGTGCATGTCAGTTGTCCATGTCGCCGCGCGCCCACCACAGGGCATGAAACCTGGGCGCCACGCCGGCACCACCGCCGTCATTCCCGCGCAGGCGGGAATCCAGGGGCGTTGCCAGGGGGCGCTGGATCCCCGCCTTCGCGGGGATGACGATGGCAAGGCTTGGGGTGAAAAGAAATTGCCCGTGCCCGAGGGGTGCGTCAAAACGCCGCCCATTTAGGCGCAAAAAGCAGTCATAGCTTGGGCTATGGCGAGTATTTGCAACGACGATGGGGGGTGTTTTGGCGTGCCAAGCCGGCATGGGGGATTGCCTCTCACCCTGTCAGGACCGTGCGGGCACCGTGACCTGCACGCACAAGCCCTGGCCCTGCAGGCCCGGCAGAAGCTGCAGCCGCCCGCCGGCCTTGGCGGCGCGCTGGCGCATGCCGGCCAGGCCATGGCCGGCGTCCTGTCCTTTGAGGGCTGCCGTGGGCAGGCCCTTGCCGTTGTCGCTCACCTGCAGCTGCCAGGCGCTGCCGGTGGCGTCCTGCACATGCTGCAGCCTGATGGCCAGGGCGCTGGCGCCGGAATGCTGCAGCATGTTGCTTACCGCCTCTTGCACGATGGCGGTGAGCTCGCGCGCGGGCGCGCCGACGGGCATGTCGGCGCCGCTGGCAAACGCCACATCCCACTGCAGCGCAATGCCGCGCTGGTTCAGCGACGGTTGTATGCGATGGCGCAGGCGTGCCAGGCGGTCGATGAGCGCGTCGTCGTCGCCATCCATGGAATCGACCAGCAGGCGCACGTCCAGCAGGCAATGCTCCAGCGCCTTGGCCAGCGGCTGCGTGGCCGGGTTGTGCGCGTCGACCATGGCGATGGCATGCACCAGCTGCGAGCCTACCTGGTCATGCAGGTCGCGCGCGATGCGCTGGCGCTCCAGCTTGAGCTCGTAGCTTGGGCGTGCGCTGCGCCGGGGCCGCCATTGCAGCGCGCGCGGCACCTGCAGCAAGATCAGCACGCCCAGCAAGACGGTTGTCACCAGGTTGGAGAGCAGCCAGTAGTGGCTGGTGGCCGGCGACAGATTGGTAAAGATCAGGAGCACGTTGATACACAGTTGTATGAACCAAAGTGCGGCGCAGGCCAGCGCATACGCCGGCGGGCGGGTGCGAAACATGATGCTCCGTTAATTTATGTACCCACAAGGCATGGTGACCTTGTAACTGTCTTGTTCGTGAAAGTTTGTCGCGGAAGTCAGAACAGGCCGCGCAGCGACGCAAAGCGCACCGCCTGGGCGCGCGTGCGCACCTGGAGCTTGCGGTAGATGTTCTTGATGTGCGTGTTCACCGTGAGGGCGCTGATCTGCAGCTGGGTGCCGATCTCGGCGCTGGTGTAGCCGCTGGCCACCATGCGCAGCACCTCTTTTTCGCGCTGCGACAGGCGCTCGGGCTCATGCTCCGCGGCCTGTTGCACGGGGGGCTGGGCCTGCGGGGTCGGCGCCGCGGCCGTTGCCGGCGCCGCGCCGTGGTCGAAGCGCTGCAGCAGCCGCCGTGCCAGGTTGGGCGTGATGGACGCGCCGCCATTGGCCACCTGCAGCACGGCCTGCGGGTAGTTGCCGAACCAGGAGTTCTTGACGAGGTAGCCGGTGGCGCCGAGTTCGAAGGCGTGCAGCACCTGGTCGTCGTTTTCCATGATGGAGATGACGATGGCTTCCGCACCGGGCCGGTGGGTTTTCAGGTAGTCGATGAGCTCGAAACCCTCGCCATCGCCCAGGTTCAGATCCACCAGCAGTACATCGAACTCATGCTGCTTGATGGCCTTGCGCCCTTCCCGCACGCTGGCGGCCTGGCCCACCAGCATGGTGCGCTCGTCGGCCATGAGCTCCTGGGCGATCACGCGCCGCATGTGCGGGTCGTCATCGACGAGCAGCACGCGCACGGGCTTTTCGACCTGGCCGGCCATGAAGTCCGGCCACATGGACGGCGGGCTTTGGTGCACGGCAAACTGCCCGGCGCTGGGCTGGTTGGCCTCTTCCGTGGTGGTCGGTTGAGTGGCGTTGGCTGCATTCGAATTCAACATGCTGTTCTCCAGGCAATGGTTCTTACGGGCAAACACCAGCGGAAATTTTGGTATCCAGAAGATCGCAATGATCTTGGTGAGTCAGTTGGAAAGTTACACCGAAATACGCTGATTTACGGCGAAAAACCTTTGCAAGTTACCGGATTAACTTCTAGAAACTATTGTAGTCGCAAACTCAATGAAAGTCCCGACTGCCGCCCAGTGCCTGCGCCAGCCGGCCCAGCAGCGGCGTGAGATCCCTGAAGCGCTGCCCGACCAGATGGCGCACCGCCGTGCCGGATCCTGGCGCGCCGGTGCATTGCCACACACCCTCCACCGCCAGCAGGCGTGCGCGTAGCAGCGGGTCGCGCCAGCGCTGCAGCTGCGCGGGCCAGACGATGACATTCACCGGGCCGGTCTCGTCCTCCAGTGTGACGAACAGTGTTCCATTGGCCGTGCCCGGCCGCTGACGCACGGTGACGATGCCGCAGGCGCGTACGCGCCGCCCCTGGGGCATGTCGCGCAGCTGCAACGCCGTGGCCACACGCCAGCGCGCCAGGCGCGCGCGCAGCAGCGCCAGCGGGTGGCGGCGCAGGGTCAGGCCGGTGGCGGCATAGTCGAACAAGATGTCCTCGCCCTCGGGCGCGGCGGGCAGCTGCAGGCCGGCCTCGTGCAAGGGCGCATCGTGCAGCAGCGGCGGTGCACGCAACTGGGCCGCGGCGTCCCACATTTGCTGGCGGCGGTGGCCAGACAGGGCCCGCAGCGCATCGGCCGCGGCCAGCGCCTGCAAATCCTGCCGATCAAGCCGTGCGCGCAGGGTCAGGTCTTCGGTGCTGGCAAAGGGGCCGCCGTGGCGCGCATGCACCAGCCGCCGGGCCGCCTCGTGGCGCAAGCCCGCCACCAGGCTCAGGCCCAGGCGCACGCCGGGCTGGGGCAGTTGCACGCCGTGCACGGGCGCCGAAGGCTCTTCCAGCGTGCAGTCCCAATCGCTCACCGCAGCGTCTATGGGCAGCACGCGCAGGCCATGGCGGCGCGCGTCCTGCACCAGCTGCGCCGGGGCGTAAAAGCCCATGGGCTGGGAGTTGAGCAGCGCCGCCAGGAAGCAGGCCGGCTCGTGCCGCTTGAGCCAGCTGCTGGCGTAGGCCAGCAGGGCGAAGCTGTAGGCGTGGCTTTCGGGAAAACCGTATTCGCCAAAGCCCAGGATCTGCTGGAACAGGCGGTCGGCAAACTCTTGCGGGTAGCCGTTTTGCAGCAGGCCACGCTTGAAGCGTTCCTCGAACTGGTGCACGCCGCCCGCGCGCTTCCACGCTGCCATGGAGCGGCGCAGCGCGTCGGCCTCGCCCGGCGTGAAGCCGGCACCAACCATGGCGACCTGCATCACCTGCTCCTGGAAAATGGGCACGCCCAGCGTGCGCGCCAGCGCCTCGGCCAGTTGCGGGTATTCCAGCGGGAACGGCTTTTGCGGCCCCAGTTGGCGCCGACGTTCGCGCGCCTGCAGGTAGGGGTGGACCATGCCGCCCTGTATCGGCCCGGGCCGCACGATGGCCACCTGCACCACCAGGTCGTAGAAGGTGCGCGGCGCGAGGCGCGGCAGCATGCTCATCTGCGCGCGGCTTTCGATCTGGAACACGCCCACGGTGTCGGCGGCGCTGACCATGCGGTAGGTGGCCGGGTCCTCCTGCGGGATGTCGGCCAGGCCCCAGCGCGCGCCGCGCAGCACGGCGCGCGCGTCCAGACAGCGGCGCAGCGCGCTGAGCATGCCCAGCGCCAGCACGTCCACCTTCAAGAGGCCCATGGCGTCCAGGTCGTCCTTGTCCCACTGGATGATGGAGCGGCCCTCCATGGCGGCGGGCTCCACCGGCACCAGGCGCGTGAGCCTGCCCTGGGTGAGGACGAAGCCGCCCACATGCTGGCTCAGGTGGCGTGGAAAGCCGCGCAGCCGGCGCGCCAGTTGCAGCCACAGCGCGGCCTGGTGGGCGTCCAGGTCTTCGCCCAGGCTACGCGCCAGGGCCTGCAAATGATCGACGGCCAGCAGATCATCGAACCAGTGGTGATCCTTGGCGAAAGCGTCCACCAGCACCGGCGCCAACCCCAGGGCCTTGCCGACATCGCGCAGGGCGCTACGCGTGCGGTAGCTGATGACCACGGCCGTGAGGGCGGCGCGGTCGCGCCCGTACTTGGCGTAGATGTACTGGATGACCACCTCGCGCCGCTCATGTTCGAAGTCCACGTCGATGTCGGGCGGCTCGCTGCGCTCCTTGCTGATGAAGCGCTCGAACAGCAGGTGCGCGTGCTGCGGATCGACGGCGGTGATGCCCAGGCAGTAGCAGACCACCGAGTTGGCCGCCGATCCCCTGCCCTGGCACAGGATGCCCTGGCTGCGCGCGTAGCGCACGATGTCGTGCACGGTGAGGAAGTACATCTCGTAGCCGCAGTCGGCGATGAGGTGAAGCTCCTTGCCGATCTGCGCCTGCACCCGCTCGGGTACGCCGGCGGGGTAGCGCGCGTGCGCGCCTTCCCAGGTGAGCCAGGCCAGGGTCTGCTGCGCCGTCATGCCGGGCAGCACGGTCTCCAGCGGGTAGCGGTACCTGATTTCATCCAGGTTGAAAGTGCAGCGCGCCGCCACGGCCAGCGTGGCCGCCAGCAGCGCCGGCGGGTACAGGCCGGCGAGCTGGCTGCGCGGGCGCAGGCGCTTTTCGGCATGGGGCTGCAGCGCCAGGCCGCAGTCGGCCACGCCGCGGCCCAGGCGCACGGCGGTGATCACGTCCTGCAGCGGCTTGGCCGCGCGCGCATGCAGGTGCACATCGCCCGCGGCCACCAGCGGCAGGTCCAGGCGCGCGCCGGCCTGGGTCAGCGTGCGCAGCCACAGGCCGTCGTCGAGCGCCATGTGCAGCTCAACGGCCAGCCAACAATTTGGTTGAAAAAGGCTTCCAGCGCTTTCCAGGCAAGCGCTGACAGCTACTAAATCAGAAGCATCTGCAAAGGCCTCGCGCCGCGGTGCCAGCAGCAGCTCGCAGCCCCGCAGCAGCGCCCAGGGTGATTGCGCGTCCACCAGGTAGCTGCCCTTGGGCGCACGGGCGCGTGCGGCGCTGATGAATTCGCACAGGTCGCCCCAGCCCTGCAGATCGCGCGCCAGGGCCACGATGCGCAGCTCCCCCCACAGGAATTCGCTGCCCAGGATGAGCGGCAGGCCCAGCTTCCTGGCCGCCTCATGGGCGCGCACCGCGCCGGCCACCGAGCATTCATCCGTCAGCGCCAGGGCGGCGTAGCCCAAGGCGTGGGCGCGCTGCACCAGCTCCTGCGGGTGCGAGGCGCCGCGCTGGAAGCTGAAGTTGCTCAGGGCGTGCAACTCGGCGTAGCCAGGCAGCATCATCCGTACACCCCCTGCAGAAACCAGCCGCCCGTGGCCCGGTCGCGAAACACCCAGACGCTGCCGGCCGCGTCGTTGTGCGCCACAAAATAGTCGCGCCGGGCCAGGCCGGGGTCGGCTTCGCCTTCCCACCAGCCGGCCTCCACGCGCTGCGGGCCGGCCAGCAGGCGCAGGGGCCGGCCCAGCAGGCAGGGGCGATGGCCTTGTTGTGCCAACGGCTGCGGCGGGCGCACCAGCCAAGGCGGCCATAGCACGGCGCGGCCGTCCGCGGCCCCGGCCGGCGCAGAGGGCGCAGAGGGCGGCGGCGCGATCGCGGGGTGCCAGTGCTGCATGCGCTCGGGCCGGTGGTCGGCCTGCAGCCGTGCCTGCTGCAGGCTGGCCGGGCCCAACCGGGCCGTCAGGCGCTCGACGAGCTGGTGCCAGGGCTCGCCCCGGGCCTCATCCGGGCCGGGCGGCAGCAGGCTGTGACTGGCCGCTGGCATGGGCGCCGTCCGCAGGCTGCGCAGGGCCAGGCGGTTCACGGGCGCGGCCAGGCGCTGGCGTGCCAGGCGCTCGGCCAGCAGGCGGCGCAGGTGGGCCATGGCCTGCAGCGGCTCGGCCGTGCGCAGCTCCAGGCTTTGCCAGGGCGGCAGGTCTACGCCGTCCACGCGGCGCAGGTCGTGGCGCCAGGCCAGCTCCAGGACCAGCAGGCCCTGGTGGCGCGCGCACAGCCAGCCCTGCAGCGCGTCCAGCAGGCGTTGGCCGGCCCAGAGCAGCGCCGGGGCGGATTCGGCCAGCGCCGGCAGTTCCAGCTCCAGCGCGAACTGCTCGGGCAGCGTGATCCAGGCCAGGCCGTGCGGCGCGTCGCCCCAGGCCTGATCCAGCGCCGCCAGGCAGGCAGCGCCAAAACGCCGCGCCACGCCGGCGCGCGGCAGCGCACGCAGATCCCCCCAGTTGCGGCAGCCCAGCTGCTGCAAGGCCGCCACATGCGGGCGCAGGGCCGTCAACGTGGCCAGGGGCAGGTCGTGCGGCGGGCGCTGCGGCGGGCGGCCACCCATGCGCCGCAGGCGCAGCAGGGCCAGGGCCTGCAG
>JAFEES010000130.1 GCA_018240995.1 Pseudomonadota bacterium
GCCTGCTGCGCGCTCACCACAAGCTGGCCGGCCTGCCGCAGAGCTTCCAGATCCTTGACGTGCAGGATCAGCTCTCGGCCGTCAAGCGCCTGTGCAAGCAGTTCAATGTGGACGAGGAGCGCTTCCCCCCGAAGCAGCTGGCCTGGTTCATCGCCGGCTGCAAGGAAGAGGGCCTGCGCCCGCGCGACGTGGAGGCGCGCGACCCGGACATGCGCAAGAAGGTGGAGCTGTACCAGCTGTACGAGGAGCAATGCCAGCGCGAGGGCGTGGTGGACTTTGGCGAGCTGATGCTGCGCAGCTTCGAGCTGTTGCGCGACAACGAGCCCGTGCGCATGCACTATCAGCGGCGCTTCGCCCACATCCTGGTGGACGAGTTCCAGGACACCAACAAGCTGCAGTACGCCTGGCTCAAGCAGTTGGCGGGCGAGGTGGTGGATGGCCGGCTGGTCACGCCGGGCAGCGTCATCGCCGTGGGCGACGACGACCAGAGCATCTACGCCTTCCGCGGCGCGCGCGTGGGCAATATGGCCGACTTCGTGCGCGAGTTCGCCGTAGAGCAGCAGATCAAGCTGGAGCAGAACTACCGCAGCTACAGCAACATCCTGGATTCGGCCAACGCCCTCATCAGCCACAACAGCAAGCGCCTGGGCAAGAACCTGCGCACCACACAGGGCCCGGGCGAGCCGGTGCGCGTGTACGAGGCCAGCTCCGACCTGGTCGAGGCGCAGTGGATGGTCGATGAGATCAGGCAACTGGTGCGCGAAGGCGATATGCGGCGCAGCGAAATCGCCGTGCTCTACCGCAGCAACGCGCAAAGCCGGGTCATCGAATCCACGCTGTTCAACGCCAGCGTGCCGTATCGCGTGTACGGCGGCCTGCGCTTTTTCGAGCGCGCCGAGATCAAGCACGCGCTGGCCTACCTGCGCCTCTTGGAGAACCCTCAGGATGACACCAGCTTCATGCGCGTGGTCAACTTCCCCGCGCGCGGCATAGGCGCGCGCACGCTGGAGCAGCTCCAGGACGCAGCGCGCGCCGCCGGCTGCTCGCTGCACGACGCGGTGAGCAGCATGAGCGGCAAGGCGGGGGCCAACCTGGGCGCGTTCGTGGCCATGATCGACGTGCTGCGCGAGCAGACCCAGGGGCAGAACCTGCGCGCCATCATCGGCCAGGTGCTGGAGGCCAGCGGCCTGCTGGAGCATTACCGGAGCGAGAAGGAAGGCGCCGACCGGCTGGAGAACCTGGACGAGCTCATCAGCGCCGCCGAGAGCTTCGTCACCCAGGAGGGCTTCGGCAAGGACGCCGTGGCCCTGCCCATGGATGAGACGGGCGCGCCGCTGACGCAAAGCCCGGCCAGCCAGGGGCTGGACCTGAACGCGCCGCTGTTGAACCAGCCCCTGGTGGATGCGGACACGGGCGAAACCCTGTCGCCCCTGGCGGCCTTTTTGACCCACGCCGCGCTGGAGGCCGGTGACAATCAGGCCCAGGCGGGGCAGGACGCGGTGCAGCTCATGACCGTGCACGCCAGCAAGGGTCTGGAGTTCGACTGCGTGTTCATAGGCGGGCTGGAGGAGGAATTGTTCCCGCACCAGAACGCCATGAGCGACCGTGACGGCCTGGAGGAGGAGCGCCGCCTGATGTACGTGGCCATCACCCGGGCAAGAAAGCGCCTGTACCTGAGCCACGCGCAGACGCGCATGCTGCATGGCCAGACGCGCTACAACGTGAAGAGCCGCTTCTTCGACGAGCTGCCCGAGGAGGCGCTCAAGTGGCTCACGCCCAGGCAGCCGGGATTTGGCACCTTTGCTCCTGATTCAAGAGCTTCTAGCGCTTACGCAGAGGGCGCTAGAGGCCAATTTGGCTTTAGATCAGAGGCCTTTGCCAGCCCGCCGGTGCCGCCCCGCAAGCAGCCCCCCGCGCACGGGCTGCGCGCGGGCCTGGCGGTGTTTCACACCAAGTTCGGCGAGGGCAAGGTGCTGGCCATCGAGGGCGCGGGCGACGACGCGCGCGCCCAGGTCAACTTTCCGCGCCACGGCACCAAGTGGCTGGCGCTGTCGGTGGCCAAGCTGACGGTGGTCGAGTAGTCCGCCAGCGGCATATCAGTTGCCCAGGGCATTGTGCGCCACTCGCAGCGCATGAAGCCTGGGCGCCACGACCGCACCTGCGCCGTCATTCCCGCGCAGGCGGGAATCCAGAAACGTCGCAGGGGTGCACTGGATCCCCGCCTGCGCGGGGATGACGATGGCAAAGGTAGGGGGGGGGAGGAAAGCAGTTTCAGGTCAGCCCAACCGGGGCTGGCCGGCCGTGCCCGTGAGGTAGCCCACGGAGGCGCCGAACTTGTCGCGGTAGTTGGCCTTGATCAACGGATCGAGCTGGCCCTTGACCATGTTGTGGATGGCGCCCCAGTCGCCGGCGTGCTGGAAGTTGCTCATGATGTAGGTCCAGCCGTTGATCTCGTCCACGGCGTGCAGGCCGGTGGATTCGCCGCCCGCGGGGATGGACATGATGCGTGACAGCTGCTTGGTGTCCACGTTGTAGGCCCACAGGAAGTTGTTCACATGCTGGCTGCTGTCCTCGCCAATGAACAGCGTGCGCAGCTTCTCCGAGAACTTGAGGTTGTCGGGGTTGGCAATTTTTGCCGGGTTGGCGGTGTTGCCCAGGGCGTCGGCGCTGATGTCCTCGCCCGCCAGCAGGGCGCGCGTGTCCACGGGCATCCATTCGCTGTGGATGGCGCCGCCGCTGGTGTCGTTCTGGCCACCCCGAAGGTTCAGGGCCATGACCACGCCGGCCTTGAGCGCCTTGGGGATGGCGATGCCGTTGCCCGGCACGTTGGCGGCGTCGCCGGTGACCATGGACTTTTCGCAGTTCTGCAGTGCCGAGTAGGCCACCTTGTCGCGGGCATTGACCGTCGTGCCCTCCATCTTGGTGAAGCCCATGCTGGCGCCCTTGTAGGCGGCGTAGCGGTGGGTTTCGAGGAAGGCGGCGGCCTTGTCCATTCCGGGCTGGATCTTGATCCACTCGGTACGGCCATTGGCTACGATCTTGGTGAAGCTGGTGTCATTCGGGTCGGTCTTGACCACGGACATGATGTCCGCGGGCCTGAGGGTGCCCGCCAGCTGCTCGATCTCGGCGCTGCTGGCCGAGCCCAGCCTGATCCAGGCGAGCGGCGCCGCGTTGCCCGAGGCCGGGTCGATGGAAAAGCCCGCACCCACCTTGGCGGCGTACAGCGTGCCCGAGGACAGATCCTTCTCCCGGTCGGCCACGAAGACGAAGTAGGCGCTGTTGGTGGCGTCGTCGCCCATCAGGGCGGTGCGCTGGTCGGGCATGACCTGCACCAGCTCGTGCGAAATGCGGCCCATGCAAAAGTGCTTCTTGATGCTGGCCGTGCCGTCGGGGTTCACGGTGACCTCGGGCATGTGGCCGTAGTGGTAGGGGTTGGCCGCCGTCTCGCTGCCGTACAGGTTCTGGCTGTAGGCCTTGAACTGCGCATTGCTGGCGGCGCTGAAGGCGTCGGGCTCGTACTCTTCGCTGGACAGGTGCGTGCCCCAGGGCGAGAGGCTGGCGCCGCAGGTGATCCACAGGCCGTGCACCTGGGATGTGTCCACGTTGTGGTACTTCACCAGGCTGAGCTTGCCCGTGGCCTGATCCTGATCCAGCGTGAGCACGGCGATGGGCGAGGGCAGCTTGCCGTACATGTCGGTCTTGCCGTCCTGGGCCCAGGTGGTGTATTCGAACTGCACCACGGCGAACACCGGCTTGCCCTTCACGCCGTCCACCCTGGCATTGGCCACGGTGAGCAGGGACGTGCCATCGGGCGAGTCGGAGAAGAACTGGCGCCCGGCACCGGCCACGGACATGTCGATGATGGGGCGGTTGTTGATGTCCACGTAGCCGCCGGCCAGGATGCGTCCGCCCTTGCCGTCGGCCACCAGGTCGCCGGTGATGAAGAACGGCTGATAGGCCAGAGCGAAGCTCTGCGTGGAGTCGTCGGCGTAGGTGAGCTTGAGTGCCGAGCCCACGGACGTGGTGGCCATGGCGGCGGCATCGGCCAGCGTGGGCGCGGCCATGCCGGTGAAGCTGGCCGACTTGAACGCCGGCGCGCCGGCGCTGCCGCCGCCGCCGCATGCGGCCAGCAAGCTGGTGGCCGAGGCGCCCGCGCCCAGGGGCAATAGCGGCAGGCCGGCGAGCAACTGCAGTGTCTTGCGGCGCGAGGGAGTGGGGGAGTTGTGCATGCTGTGTTCCAAAATGTTTGTGGCCCGTGGCCCGGGCAATGGGCGCGTCGGGTGCTTGGCCGAAAGGCGGCCGCAGCCGTCCTTGCGTAGCGGCATGCTAGGAAGCGCGCATGACGGTGGTGTGACAGATGAAAGCTGGCAAAGGCGCAGCCCGCGCCGCGATCGATAATCCCCCCCCTGTGGTCTGGACTTACCGGCAAACTCCTTCGATGGGCAAGAGGCAACACCTGAAAAGCGCGCCGTGCTGGCTTTGGCTCCCACGCTGGGCGCAAGGGTTGCGCCTGGTGCTTTGTGCCGCTGTGCTGGCCAGCCCCCTGGCGCGGGCCGCGGCCTGCGGTGACCAGGTGCGCCTGACCGAGCCCGTGCCCGTCAGCGCCGAAGAGCTCGCCGAGTTCCGGGCCATGGCCCCGCTGCGTGTGCTCAGCGCCGATGCGCCCCCCATGGCGCGCCAGGACAAGGCCACGGGCGGCTACAGCGGCATCGGCGTGGACGTGCTGTGCTTCATTGCCAACCGCATTGGCCTGCGCTACGAAATGCTGGACGGGCGCGGGCAATCCGTGACCGAGAAAATCCAGCAGGTGCAGGATGGCGACGCCGACGCCTTCATGCCGTTGACCGACCACAGCGAGCGCGTGCTGCGCGGCGTCTTCACGCTGCCGTTCTATGAGAGCCACTACGCCGTGATTGCGCGCAAGGGCTGGCGCCCGCAGGCGCCGATTCGCGGCCTGGCAGACCTGGCGCCCTACCGCGTGGGCGTGATCAAGGGCGTGGCCTTCGAGCCCGTGCTCAAGCGCCTGGTGCCCGCCGCGCAGTTGACGGTGTACGACGACACCTCTGGCGAGCGCATCTTCCAGGCTCTGCGCAATGACCGCATCGATGTCGCCGTCTACAGCAAGAACGTATTCTCCGAAAAGCGCTACCAGCACGAGTACTTCGACCTGGAGGCCATCCACACCCTGGACGAGGCACCGCGCGCCTACCGCTTCTACTTCAACGCCTCGCTGAACAACCAGCGCGTGGCGGCCATGTTCGACCGCTATCTGGCGGTGATGGATGTGTCCGGCGCGGTGGCCGAGCATGAGGACGGCGAGCGCCAGTTCATAGAGCGCTACGCGGCCGAGCGAAACCGCCACCTGTTCGTGCAGGCCGGCGGCGTGGCGGCGCTGCTGCTGGCGCTGGTGCTGCTGGTGTCGCTGTACCGCTACCGGCGCCTGGCGCTGTTGCTGGCGGCCAGCAACCAGCACATCCTGCAGCAGCAGCAGGCCCTGCAGGCGGCCAACCACGAGCTGGAAATGCTCAGCCAGACCGACGGCCTGACAGGCCTGGCGAACCGCCGCCAGTTCGACCACGCGCTGCAGCGCGAGCATGCACGCCGCCAGCGTACGGGCGCACCGCTGAGCCTGTTGATGGTGGACCTGGATCATTTCAAGTACGTCAACGACCACTATGGCCATGCCATTGGCGACGACTACCTGCGCGCCGTGGCTCGGGTGCTCAAGAGCTCGGTGACGCGCGCCACCGACCTGGCGGCGCGCTACGGCGGCGAGGAATTCGTCTGTCTGCTGCCCGAGACCGCGCCCGCGGACGCGCAGATGCTGGCCGAGCGCATACGCCAGGGCGTGAGCGCCATGGCGCTGCCCAACGAGCTGGCCAGCCCCCAGCACCTGACCCTGAGCATTGGCGTGGCAAGCCTGCTTTCTGGCCAGGCCAGCGCGGCGCAGCTGCTGGCCCAGGCCGACGAACAGCTATACGCCGCCAAGCATGCCGGGCGCGACCGGGTGCACGCGGTGGTGCTGCGCGAATAGCGCCCATATGGTTTGGTTGACGCCATTGTGGGAGCGGCTTCAGCCGCGAATGGCGCCGTTCGCGGCTGAAGCCGCTCCCACGCATAGATGGCGTTGGTCGCTATCTCAAGGGCGTTGCGATTAGCGCCGTCGTATCACGACAGGTGCGCATCCGCGGCCGGTTCGTCACCATCGCCCGGGCGCTCGGGCGGCGCAAAGCTATCGCGGAAGGTGAACACCACGGAGGTGAAGAACATGGCCGCCAGCATCATTGCCGTGGCCACCATCAGGCCGCCGGCCATGCCCGCGCCAATGCCCACGGCGGCCAGCAACGTGACCAGCAGGCTCATGGCCAGGCCTGCGGCCAGGAATACCCCCATCCACGACAGGCCGTAGACCGTGAAGGCGCCAAAGTTGCGCCAGCAGGCCACGATGCTGAAGAACAGCGCCTTCACGGGCGGCACGTTGTGCCAGTGCACCAGGCCGGGCGCATGCCAGAACAGCAGCGACAGCGGCACGTACAGCAGCATGGCCAGCCACATGGCGGCCTGGAAGTCGCCGGACTCGGCCACCTCGCGCGTCAGCGGCGCGCCGCCCAGGTACACGCGCGCGAACTCACCGCCGTCAATCAGGGCCGACAGCCCCATCACGCCCAGAAAGCCCACGGCATACATGGCGCCCAGGGTCAGCATGGCGTTCAGGCGCTGTTTGCCGGTGCGAAAGGCCACCAGCAGCAGGGCCGGCGTGGGCGTGCGGTTCTGGCTGGCCTCGGCCGCGGCCACCATCATCGCCAGCGTGGCCGACGGCAGCAGCGCCAGTGCCACGGCGGGGCCCACCAGCGGCAGCAGCGTGGCCAGCGACATGGCGGCCATGGTCATGAAAAACAGCGCCGACAGGGCCATGGGCTGGCGCCAGAACACGGTGATGCCCTGGCGTACCCATTCCAGTCCCGTGCGCGCGGGGACGATGTTCAGTTTCATGGTGCGGCGACTGTACCCGAGGGGAAAATGACGTAGATGTGCCGGGCCATCACAGGCGCACCGGGTGCTGCACGCGCCCCTGCAGCACGCGCTCGAAATGCGTGGGGTCGTGGGCCTTCAGCATGCTGGCCTCGCGCGGCAGGTAAACGTCCCACAGGCGCGACAGCCAAACGCGCAGCGCGCCCGCGCGCAGCATGGCGGGCAGCAGCTCGCGCTCGGCCGCCGTGAGGGGGCGCACGGCCTGGTAGGCGGCCAGCAGGGCGGCGGCACGCTCTGCGTCGTGGCGGCCCGT
>JAFEES010000131.1 GCA_018240995.1 Pseudomonadota bacterium
CCCAAAAATAGGGATTGGATGACTAGCCGCGAGCCCCCATCCCAGCCTTCCCCCAGAGGGGGAAGGAGCCAGAGCGGTGGCGCTGCTGCCAGGCGCCGGCCGCGCTGACGCCGGTCAGAGCCAAGGCGAACAGCAACGATGCCGGGTTGAACGGCGGCGGCGCCTTGGGCCCGACTTTTTCCATGCGCATGCCGGTGACCGTGGGCGGGGCCTGGGGCTCTGGCGGCGTGGCTTCGGGCTGCGCTGGCGCCTGGGCCGGCGCTGCGGCGGCGGCCGTGGCCTGCAGGCCAAAGCCGGCCTGGGCAGCGCCCTCAGCGACGAACTCAGAGAAGCGCGCGTTGTCGCTTTGCACGTCGAAGCGCCGCGCCAGCTCGCGCCAGCGCTGTTTCAGCTCGCGCACGGTGGCGGCGTCGGCCTGCCAGTAGCCCTGGCGCGCGGCTTCGAGCATGCGTTCCATGGTCTGGGCCAGGGCGTGGGGGTTGTGCGCCTCGAACCATTTTTGCAGGCCCAGCCGGTGCTTGTCGCGCACGTACACGTCCACCATCTCCTGCCACTGGTCGTCACGCACGATCTCGCGCGCCGTGGCCGTCCAGCCCCAGAAGTTGTTGGTGGCGTCCAGCACCTGCAGGGTGCCGGCGTAGCCCTCCTTCATCAAACCCTGGATGTAGCCGGGGTGGAACTGGCGCGTGGCCAGCTCCTTGGCCAGGAACTGGGCCGCGCCCTCCACGCGGCCGCTGCCCTGCCCGCGCAAGTTGCTGATGTACAGCTCGGGCGCCTTGCCGTCCAGGTGGCGCACGGCCAGGGCGATGCCGCCCAGGTACTGGAAGGGGTCGTCGGTGGTCAGCATGCCGTAGAGGTTGGAGCTGCGCGAGAGCACCGCGCCCTCGGTGCCGCTCAGGTGCTCGGCGTAGAGGTTGACGGCCTTGCCGCCCTTGCCCTTGGCGCCGGCAACGCCCGCCTGACCCCATTCCTTTTCGTCCGGGCCGTAGGCAAACTGCATCTTGGACAGGTACAACTCGGCCAGCTTGCGGTCGCCCTCGGCCTTGCCCTTCCAGGTGTCGGTGGCCAGGGCCGCCTCGTCCAGGCCAGAGCCGTAGCGCCCGCTCTCGGAGGCGAAGATGCGCGTGGCGCCGGCCAGCTCGGCGGCCTGCGTGCCGGCCCCCTGGGCGAGGAGTTTTTGCGCGATGCGCCGGGCGTTGGCGGCCACCGGGTTGTCGGACTCGTCCGCGCGCGACGCCAGCAGCGCGGCCTGGGCCAGCTGCTTCATGACGTTGGGGAAATGGTCGCGGTACAGGCCGGTGGCCGACAGCACCACGTCCACGCGCGCGCGGCCCAGCCGCTCGCGCGGCACGAGCTTCACGCCGGTGACGCGCCCGCCCTCGTCCCACACCGGCTCCACGCCCAGCAGCCACAGGGCCTGGGCCTCCAGCATGCCAAGGTGGCGCATGGTCTCCACGGACCACAGGCTGAAGGTGAGCTTGCTCGGCTGGCGGCCATGCAGGCGGCGGTGTTCGGCCAGCAGGTTCTCGGCCGCCTGCCTGCCGGCCTCCCAGGCCTGCCGGGTGGGCACGCGCGAGGGGTCGAAGCCGTACAGGTTGCGGCCGGTGGGATAGGCGTCGGGGTTCTTGATGGGGTCGCCGCCGTAGGAGGTGGGCAGGTAGCGCCCGGCCAGCACGTCCAGCAGGCCCTTGAGTTCGCCCTGGGCGCCCAGGTTGGCATAGGCCTGGCGCGCCTGCTGCAATGCTTTTTGTAGCTCGTCTGGCAGGTCTTCCATAGGCTCGCCGGCGATCACATGGCGCCGCAGCAGTTGGTAGGGCAGGCTTTGCGGCAGTTTGTCCCAGGGGCCGACCAGGGCCTCGTCGATGTCAGCGGCGGGCACGCCGGCATGCCGCGCGGCGGCCTCCCAGAAGTCCTTGCCCAGCATCAAGAGCACGGTGCCCAGGCGGTGCAGCTCCTCGGGCGGCTGGCCCAGGCGGTGCAGGCCCTGGGGCTGGGCGGTCTGGGCCAGTTCGTGCAGGTGGTTGTGCAGCTCGCCCACGAAGCCGGGGAAGTCTTCGCTCACCCGCGCCTCGGTCCAGCCCATGTCGGCGATGACGCGCTGCCTGCGCGCGGCGGCCAACAGGTCAAGCGCCATGCGGTACTTCACCGCGCCCTCGTCCTGCGCCTGCCACTGGTGCAGCAGCTCGTGCATCTGCACCAGCGCGTCGTGCAGGCCGCCTGGGGCGAAGGGCGGCGTCTGGTGGCTGACTATGGTGGCGCGCCCGCGCCGCTTGGCCTGCGTGGCCTCGCCGATGTTGTCGGCGATATAGGGGTAGGCCACGGGTATGTCGCCCAGGGCCAGCAACGGGGCGTCGAACACCGACAGGCCGCGCTCCTTGCCCGGCAGCCATTCCTGCGTGCCGTGCGTGCCGAAGTGCACCAGCGCGTCGTTGTGCTGGCGCGTCCACAGATAGGTGGCCAGGTAGTGGTGCGGCGGCAGCGCGGTGGTGGAGTGGTAGATCTCCTTTTCCCGGGTGCCTGCGTCGCTGCTGCCCGGCGCCACGCCGCTGCGCCCGGGCTGGGGCAGCAGCGTGACCTGGCCCAGCTGCAGGCGCGGGATGACGAAGTAGGCCTGGCCGTTCTGGCGCAGCACCCAGGGGGAGTTTTCCGGCGCGCCCCAGGCCTTGTGAATGGCCCCCTGCGTGGCCTGCGGCAGGGTCTTGAGCCAGGCCTGGTAGTCCTTGACCGGCAACAGCTCGGCCAGGCCGTCGCGCACCAGCGGCTCCAGCAGCCCGGCGCGGTAGCCCGGGGCCAGCAGGCGCTGCAGCAGGGAGATGAGCAGCGGCTCGTCGGGCGTCTCGGTGCGGTAGCCCGCCCCGGCCATGGCGGCCAGGGTGTTTTGCAGGCTGCGCGGCAGGTTCAGGAACGAGGCCGACAGGTTCTTCTCGCCGGCAGGGTAGTTCCAGAACATCACCGCCACGCGCTTGTCGGCGTTGGGCTGGCGCTGCAGCTTCACCAGGTTCAGCGCCTTGGCGACCACGGCGGCGGCCTGGGGAGCGATGGGCATGATCTGCTCGTCGCCCTGGCGCGTGGCTGCGGCCACCTGGATGTCGGTCACGCCGGCGTATTCGGCCTGGGCCAGGTAAAACGGCACGTCCATCAGTGCCACGCCCTGGGGGTTGGCGGCCCAGTGCGCCTCGTCGCCGCGGCGGTAGGGCATGGCCTGGATCACGGGCAGGCCCAGGCGCTCGAACTCCGCGCGGCGCTCGTCGGCATTCAGCATGATCTGGGTGTTGATCAGTACGTCGGCCAGCACCGGCGTGCCGGCGCCACCGGGCTGCAGCACCTTGGCAAAGCCGCCCTCGCCCATCATGGGCGTGTAGAACGGCAGGGCCACGGCCCCGCCTGCCTCTATGCGCGCTATCAGGTCGTCGATGAAGGCCGTCTGCATGGCGGCTATGTATTGCTGGTGCAGGGCAACGGCGATCACCGGGCGGCGGCCGGCGCCCTGCCCCGCGCCCTTGGCCCGCAGGTAGGCCGGCGCGTCGGCCATGACCTGGCCGGCCAGGCGCGGGTGGTAGATGCCGGTCTTGGGCCAGACCACGGGATCGGGCGCCGCGGCCAGGGCATTGGCGCCGGCCAGCTGCGCGGCCAGCGTGGCAAAAAAGCCCTCGTAGTTCTGGCGCCCGCCGCTGGCGTAGTAGTTGACCAGCCGGCGCGCCACGGGCTCGGCCAGGCCGCCGCCCCAGGCCGGGCGCGCGTCGTACAGCCAGGCGTGGGGTGCCTGCAGCGCGGGCAACGCGTGCGCCAGGCGGTCACGCACCTCGTCGTGCAGGTAGCTGTCGAAGAACACCGCGGCCTGGCCGCGCCACAGGCCGCCGTCCACGTCGGCGGGCAGGGTGTTCAGGTAGCGCACCTGCAACTGCAGGCCATGGCGCGCGGCGATCTCGCTGAGTTGGTGGAACTTGCCCGCCGGCACATTGCCCGTGGCAATGAACAGCACCGACGCCGCGCGCGCCGCGCCGGCCAGCACCAGCAGCAGCGCGCACAACAGCCAGCGCAGCTTGTTATTTTGGATCATATAGGTCTTAAGCACTTGATGGGTAAGCGTAAACAGCTACTCAATCAATAGCATCAGAAGTCCATGCGTGCCGACAGGAAGACGCGCCGCCCCTGCTCCGCATAGCCAAAGGCGGGCGACTTTTGCGCCAGGCGCACATTGCCCAGGTTCTCCAGGCCGGCGCGCAGGGTCAGGCTTTGCGTGGCGGCCAGGCGCCAGCTGCGGCCCAGGCTGGCGTTCCACAGCTGGTAGGCGGGCAGGCGCACGCCGCTGCTGTCCTGGCTGCCGGTGTATTCCAGGCCCGCACGTGCGTCCCAGCCCGCGGCGCGCCACGCCAGGTGCGAGGCCAGGCTGGTGCGCGGGCGATCCGACAGCGGTCGGCCCGTGGCCTTGTCGCGCGTGCGCAGCAAGGTGGCGTCGCTCACCCAGCGCAGCGCAGGCGTGATGGCCCAGGTAAAGCCGGCCTCCAGCCCCTGTATGCGCGCGGCGTCCACGTTGTCGTACTGGTAGACGCGGCGCGGGCCTATCTGCTGCACCAGGCGGTAGGTGATGAGCTGGCTGACCTCGGTATGGAAGGCCGTGGCGCGCAGCGACCAGGCGGGGCCGGCCTGCCAGTCGGCGCCGATCTCGAACGAGTTCGAGGTCTCTGGCCGCAGCCGGGCGTTGCCCAGAAAGCTGTGCGGCCCCTCGGCGCCGACGTAGTTGGGCGAGATCTGCTTGAGCGTGGGCGCCTTGAAGGCATGGCCCCAGCCGCCCTTGACCATCAGGGCCGGGCTGGCCTCCCACACCAGGTAGGCACGCGGGCTCAGCTCGGAGCCGAACAGGCCGTGGTGGTCGGCGCGCAGGCCCAGGGTGGCGATCCAGTTCTTGCCCAGGGCAAACTCGTCCTGCATGAACAGCGCCTTGTGCGTGACCGCGTCGCTGCCGCCCGCCAGGCCGGCATTCACCAGCTCCTCGTTGCGCCATTCGCCGCCCAGGGTCAGCTGGTGGCTTCCCAAGCGCGTGCTGGCATGGCCGTCGACCACGGCATCGCTCATGTCCTGCGCCCGCGTGGGCGCCACGCCGTTGCTGCGGCTGTTGCGCACGGACATGGCGCTGCGGTAGGAGCGCAGCTGGGTCTTCCAGTCGCCCCAATCGCCTATCCAGCCCGCATGGGACTGGCGCCTGTCCAGGTCGTAGCGATTGGCGTAGGCCACGCCGGCAGCGCTGACGTCGTCGTAGAAGCGCCGCTCCTGGCCGTCGGACACACCGGCCTGCAGCCGGTGACCGGGGGCCAGGTCGAACTCGGCGTCCAGCCCCAGGTTGCGCGGCTTGCGGCCCTCGATCTCGCTGTAGCGCGCATCCTCCAGCCGTGGCGTGGCGCCGCGGTGGGCGTACTCGGCGTTCAAGGACAGGCGCAGCCTGTCGTTCACGGGGCCTGCCGTGTACAGCGACAGCCCGCCCTCGCTGGCCGCGTGACTGTCGGCCGCGAACGCGCTGCTGGCGCCCACCGAGCCGACCCAGCGGTCGCCGGGCTTTCTGGTGATGATGTTCAACACGCCGCCCAGCGCCTCCGAGCCATACAGCGCCGACATCGGCCCGCGGATGATCTCCACCCGCTCCATGGCCGAGATCGGCAGCCAGCCGTACTGGTAGTCGGAATGGCCGATGACGTCGTCGCTGGCGCTGATGCGGCGCCCGTCGATCAGCGTCAAAGTGTGCTTGCCCTCCAGGCCGCGCAGGGCCAGGGTCTTGCGTCCACCCACCTGGCGCCCGCTGAGCGTGACGCCCGGCGCGCCGCGCACGGCGTCCAGCAGGTCGGTGGCGTTGCGCTCGGCCATGTCCTCGGCCGTGATGACGCTGACGCTGGCCGGCGCGGTACGCACGTCCTGCTCGGTCAGCGTGGCGGTGACGGTGACCGCCGGCAGGGCCTGCGCCAGCAAGGTGGGCGCGGCGGCGCCGGCCTGCGCCTGGGCGGCGCCGGCCATGGTGAACAAGGCCGCCAACGCCAACGGTTGGCGTCGGCAGGCTGGAGCAATGGTGGTGCAAGGGTGCATGGGCAGAGGTTGGAAAAAATGCCGCCGTTGCGAGCCTGCCGGTACACGGTACTGGTCTTGCCGGCACGTGGCGGCGGGCGTGTTGGCACACAAAGGCGACGAAAAATTTGCGATTAATCGCAAATACAATTCATTCGCATTTGCATTATTTCCATCCCACCCAAGAACCCCAATGACATTTGTCAATCTGCCCATGGCTCCGGCACAGCCGACGCCGACCACCTCCGCGGCCGCCGCTCACAGGCTGCTGGCCCGCAGCACCGCGCTATGCGGCCTGCCCTGCGCGGCACTGGCCGAGCTGGCGCACCACGCCACGGTGCACTGCCACCGCGGCGGCGAGACGCTGTTCCACGAGGGCGACGAGGCGCGCCACTGCCTGATCGTGGAGCATGGCGCGGTGCAGCTGCTGCGCTACGACGCCGACGGCGAGGAGCGCCTGCTGCAGCACTGCGAGGCGCACCAGCTGGTGGCCGAGGCCGCCATGTTCATGCCCCATGGCCGTTACCCGATGACGGCGCGCACGCAGGGCGACTCGCGCCTGTGGCGCATACCGCGCCACGCGCTGCACAGCGCCTGCGGCTGCCACCCGGCGCTGGCCCTGCGCCTGCTGCAGCGGCTGGGCGCGTGCCTGAACCAACAGGCCAACGAGGTGGACTGGCTGACCCGCTGCAACGCCGCACAGCGCCTGGCGGGCTACCTGCTGGCACTGCCGCGCGCGCCCGGCGACCAGATACAGCTGCCAAGCAGCCAGCGCCACCTGGCGGCGCGCCTGGGCGTGCGCGCCGAAACCGTGAACCGCCTGCTGGCGCAATGGCAGGCCCAGGGCTGGATCAACGGCGCGCGCCGCAGCTGGCAGCTATGCCGGCTGCAGCCGCTGCAGCAACTGGCCGCAGCGGGCGCACCAGCGTTCTGAACACCGATAATGCGGCCACCCATGCACCGCCCGCGCACCCCCCGTCAACTGGCCCGCCTGCTGCTGGCCTGCTTTGCGCTGGCGCTGGCGGTGGCCGTGGCCGCACCGCTGGTGCAGGCACGGCCGCTGGAGCGCGTGTGCACGGCATCGGGCGAGGAGCGCTGGGTGGCCACGGGCGGCAACGTCGCCGGCGTCCCGCCCGGCGGCGCGCACCTGCTTGACTGCGCCCTGTGCCTGCCGCCCATGCTGCCCGCCATGGGTGCTACCCCCCC
>JAFEES010000132.1 GCA_018240995.1 Pseudomonadota bacterium
CGGCGCCAAGCTGCCACGCATACCGCCGGCGCGGCTGGGCGTGCGTCTGGACGCCAACTGGCAGTCCTGGGAGGGACAGGTGGAATGGGTGCAGGTGGCACGCCAGGATCGCGTGGCACAGTTCGAGACCCCGACACCCGGCTACGGGCTGCTGCACCTGGGCCTGGCCTACAACGGCCAGACGAGCGGCGGCACGCCCTGGCAGGTCTACCTGAAGGCGCGCAACCTGGGCAACCGCCTGGCCTACGCCCACACCTCGTTCATCAAGGACGCGGCGCCGCTGGCGGGGCGCAATGTGACGCTGGGCGCGCGCCTGTCGTTCTAAGTGGGTGAGAGGCAATCCCCCACGCCCGCCTTGCGCGCCAAAACACCGCCACTCTGCGTTGCAAATACTCGCCATAGCCCGAGGCGTCTTGCGCCTCGATTGGCGGCGTTTTGTCGCGCCTTTCGGCCAGGGGCAATTTCCTCTCACCCTCTGACCTTGGCGATTGGGCCGCGCAGCGCTGCGATACTGGCGGCCCATGCCGCCAACCACCTTGCACCGATCCCACGAAACCAACGCCTGGCAGGTGTTCCTGATCTTCCTGCGCCTTGGTCTGACCTCGTTCGGTGGGCCGGTGGCGCACCTGGGTTATTTCCGCGCGGAATTCGTGGCACGCCGGCGCTGGCTGAGCGAAAACGCCTACGCCGACCTGGTGGCCCTGTGCCAGTTCCTGCCCGGCCCGGCCAGCAGCCAGCTGGGCATGGCGCTGGGCCTGCGTCAGGGTGGACTGGCAGGAGCCCTGGCGGCCTGGGTGGGCTTTGCACTGCCGTCGGCCCTGGTGATGGCGCTGTTCGGCCTGGGCCTGGTGACTAACCCCGAACTGCTGCCGGCGGGCGTGCTGCACGGGCTGAAGGTGGCTGCCGTGGGCGTAGTGGCCCAGGCTGTGTGGAGCATGGGCCGCGGCCTGTGCCGTGGGCCGTTGCGGCTGCTGTTGATGGCCGTGGCCTGTGCATTCACGCTGTTGCTGCCGGGCCTGGCCGGCCAGCTGAGCGCCATGCTACTGGCGGCCTTGGCCGGCTGGGGCCTGTGGGGCAGGGTGGGCGTCGCGCCGGTGCAACCAGTGCAACCAGTGCATGACATACCGCGCTCAGGCCTGCGCGCAGGTACCGGCGCCGCGCTGTTGCTGCTGTTTGCCGCGCTGCTGCTGTTGCTGCCCATGGCGGCGCGCGCGTGGCCCCAGGCCTGGCTGCAGCTGGCAGATGCCTTCTACCGCGCCGGCGCCCTGGTGTTTGGCGGCGGCCATGTGGTGCTGCCGCTGCTGCAAGCCGAGCTGGTGGCACCGGGCTGGGTGACGCAGGACGATTTTCTGGCCGGCTACGGCGTGGCCCAAGCCGTGCCCGGGCCGCTGTTCACGTTTGCGGCTTTTCTGGGCGCGGTGGCGCGCCATGGCGCCGGCGGCTGGGCGGGGGCTGTGGTGTCCCTGGTGGCGATCTTTGCGCCGGGTTTTTTGCTGGTGGCGGGCACCTTGCCGTTCTGGGAACGCCTGCGCCAGAACGCCCGCGTGCGCGCGGCACTGTCGGGGGTGAATGCGGCCGTCGTCGGCATCCTGGCAGCCGCGCTTTATGACCCCGTGTGGAGCAGCAGCATCCATGCTCCAGCAGATATTTTTCTGGCCCTGGCCGTGTTCGCCGAGCTGATGTGGGGCCGCATGCCGCCCTGGCTGGTGGTGCCGCTGTGCGGCGTGATGGGCATGTGGCTGTAGCGCTTCTGGTCAAGGCGCCAGGCGCTCGCGCACCCAGGCGCCGGCGTCGAGCCGGTAGCGCAGCCTATCGTGCAGCCGGCTCTTGCGTCCCTGCCAGAACTCCCACTGGTCGGGCCGCAGGCGATAGCCCCCCCAGTGCGGCGGGCGTGGCGGCTTGAGCAGGAACTGCGCGCCATATTTGGCCGCGTTGGTCACCAGCACGCCGCGGTTGGCGATCACCTGGCTTTGCGGGCTGGCCCAGGCGCCAATGCGCGAGTCCAGCGGGCGGCTGTGAAAGTAGGCATCGCTTTCCTCGTCGCTGACCTTTTCCACAACCCCCTCGATGCGCACCACGCGCTCCAGCTCCACCCAGTGGAACTGCAGCGCCGCATAGGGGTTGCCCGCGAGCTGGCGGCCCTTGCGGCTGTCGTAGTTGGTGTACCAGACGATGCCCTCGGCGTCATAGCCCTTGATGAGCACCACGCGCGTGCTGGGGCGCAGATCGCTGCCCACGGTGGCCACGGTCATGGCATTGGGCTCGTTCACCTGGGCGTTCACGGCCTCGTGCAGCCATTGGTCGAACTGCCGCAGCGGGTCGGCCTGCGAGGCATCCTCGCTGAGCTCGGCGCGCTCATAGCTCTTGCGCAGGCTGGCGATGGAGGAGGAGAGGGGGCTTTTGCTCATGTGCCCGATTGTGCCCGCGTCAATCGCCGGCCTTGCCCAAGGCTACCAGGCGCGCCAGCGCCCGGTCATGTATGCCCAGGCGCAGCAGCTCGGCGTGCGTGGCCTCGGCATAGTCGCGCGTGCTGCCATAGATGCCGCTGGCCTGCGCGAAGATGCGCCGGTATTCATCGTCGGCCAAAACGCCCGTATAGCTGGGGCTGCTGCGCGACAGTGTGAAGGCCAGGGCGCGAACCACGCCATCGGCAGTCTGGCAATCGAGCCAGCGCGGGTTGTACACGCCCAGCACCATCTCGCGCTGCCACAGGTTCACCATGACCTGGTGCGCGTGCGCGCGCAGCACGCGAAACGCCATGCCGCGACAGCTGCCTCCGGGCAACATGCCGAACACCAGGCCCGGGCATTCGGGCGTGCCGCGGTTCAGGCGACTCCACATCTTCAGCGCCCGGTGCCAGCCATGCACCCTGGCGGCGCGGCGCTCGGCAAAGTCGAAGTCCGGGCGCCAGATCAGCGAGCCATAGCCAAACACCCATAGATCGTGGCTTCCGCCCCATTCGGCCAGCGCGCGTTCAAGCATCGGGGCGGGGTCGCGCAGGGGGGCTGGAAGCGGCGGCATGGCTAGACTTTACAATCAGCGGGTTTTGTCCAACGAACCCATTATTCACGGGAGTCTTCACCATGTCCTTCAGCAGCTCCGACGACGATAGCCAGCAACGCTTCGCACTCGGCTTCCTCTTTGCCTTGATCGCCCTGGTGGTCTCCACCGTACTGGGCGTGGTGGTCTACAAGCGCGGCATTGCCCACGCGCCCAAGGCGCCGGCCGCCGCCATGGTGAATGCCGGTGGCGCCGCGGGTGCTGGCGTGGTGGTTGCCGATGTGGCCTCGGTGGTGGTCGAAGGCGGCGTGGTGAAGTTCTACTTTGCCACCGGCAAGGCCGACCTGGCGGCCGGCGCCAACGAGGCCCTGGCCGAGGTGGTCAAGGGTGTGCTGGACGGCGGCAAGATGGCCGTGGTCTCGGGTTTCCACGATGCCACGGGCGACGCCGCCATCAACGAAGAGCTGGCCAAGAAGCGCGCGTTGGCCGTGCGCGACGCCCTCAAGGCCCTGGGCGTGGCCGAAGACAAGGTCGAGCTGAAGAAGCCCGAAGTCACGCAAGGCAGCGGCAGCAACGCCGAAGCGCGCCGCGTGGAGGTGGTGCTGGCTCCCTGAGTCCGCATTGACTGACAAAAAAGCCCGGCTATGCCGGGCTTTTTTTTACCGAATGGCGACTAACGCAGGCCGCCGCCAGCGGCTTCGCTGGCGCGCTGTATAAGCTCGATCTTGTAGCCGTCTGGGTCGGTCACAAAGGCGATCACCGTGCTGCCGCCCTTGACCGGGCCCGCCTCGCGCGTCACGTTGCCACCGGCCGCCTTGATCTTTGCGCAGGCCGCGTAGGCATCAGGCACGCCCAGCGCGATGTGGCCATAGGCCGTGCCCATGTCGTAGCTTTCAACGCCCCAGTTGTAGGTCAGCTCGATCTCGGCCTGGCCGGGGTTGCCGCCCTCAAAGCCCAGGAAGGCCAACGAGTACTTGTACTCAGGGTTCTCGGAGGTGCGCAGCAACTGCATGCCCAGCACCTGGGTGTAGAAGTCTATGGAGCGCTGGAGGTTGCCGACGCGCAGCATGGTGTGGAGGATTCGCATGGCTTGATCTTATCCGATTGTCTGCTAGATACGATGTATATTATGTTAAACGATATGCATGAATCGTAAACCAGCATTTGGTCGCAGCATCCCCTGTGCAATGGCCTCCCTGTTCACAGGCGCGTCCTGAAGGCGCTGTTCGTGGCCGAGGACTGTTCCAGCCGGCGGGCGATATTGCCGCAGACCAGGTCGCACAGCGCATCGACTGACTCGTCGGTGAGCCGGTAGTACACGCTGGTGCCGCGCACCTCGCGCGCGACCATGCCTTGCTTGGTCATCAACGACAGGTGGCGCGAGATGTTCGCCGCCGTGTAGCCGCAGGCCTGCGCCAGCTCGCCCACGTTGTGCTCGCCTTCACGCAGCAGATTCAGGATGCGCAGGCGCGTGGGCTCGGCCAGCACCTGGAAATAGGCCGCAACCAGGCTCAGGGCTTCGGGGGGCAGTTCTTTCAACACAAGCGACTCCATGGCTTTTCTTGGCGTCTCATGATACATTGTTGCTCAATTAGTTAAATGATTAAGTTCTAAACCATATCTGCCAGGAGCCCTTTGCCATGTCGCGTGCACCTTGGGTGTTTTCCGTTCTTGTTGCTGCCTTCATGGTGCCGGCCCACGCGGGCGAAGGCGCTGCCACGCTCAATTACTACCAGGTGCAGGCCAGCGCTGAAACCGGCTGGAGCAGCCTGGACGGCAAGGTGGAGGCCGTGCGCGACACGCAACTGGCGGCCCAGGTTGCCGGCGCCATCGTGGCCCTGCCGGTGAAGGCCGGCGACAAGGTGGCCGCCGGGCAGGAGCTGGCGCGCATAGACGCGCGCATGGCCAGCCAGGGCGCCGCGGCCAGCCAGGCCCAGGTGCAGGCCGCGCAGGCCAGCCTGCATGTCGCCAGCAAGGAATACGAACGCCAGAAGCAGCTGTTTGCCAAGCGCTACATCAGCCAGGCCGCGCTCGACGGCGCCGAGGCCCAGTGGCGCGCGGCGCAGGCGCAGGTGACGGCGCTGCAGGCCCAGGCCGGCGTGGCGGCCACGCAGTCCGGCCTGCATGTGCTCAAGGCGCCATACGCTGGCGTGGTGGCCAGCGTGCCGGTGAACCTGGGCGACATGGCCATGCCGGGACGGCCGCTGGTTTCGGTGTACGACCCCACTGCCCTGCGCGTGACGGCGCAACTGACCCAGGAGCAGGCCCAGCGCCTGCGCGCCAGCGGCGGCGTGCAGGTGGAAATCCCCGGCCTGCTGGCCGCGCGCCTGGTGATTGCCGCGGCGCAGGTGCAGGTGCTGCCCACGGCCGACCCCTTGAGCCACACCGTGCCGGTGCGCGTGCAACTGCCCGCCAGCGTGCAGGGCGCCACGCCCGGCATGTTCGCCCGCCTGTGGTGGCAGGGCGATGTGCTGGACAGCCGCCAACGTGTGCTGGTGCCGGCCCAGGCCATCGTGCGCCGTGCAGAAATGACGGGCGTCTACGTAGAAGGTGAAAACGGTAAGCCGCAGCTGCGCCAGGTGCGCCTGGGCCTGCCCCAGGGCGAAAAAGTAGAGGTGCTGACCGGCCTGAGCGTGGGCGACAAGGTAGCGCTCGAACCCCAGATGGCTGCCAAGGTGCGCTGAAATGAAACGGCTTGTCGCTACCCCAACCCTTGCCATCGTCATCCCCGCGCAGGCGGGGATCCAGTGCACCCCGCCAACGTTCCTGGATTCCCGCCTGCGCGGGAATGACGCACAGGGCGCCGCTGGCGCGCCCAGGTTTCATGCAATGCGGACGGCGCACAGCGCCATGAGTCACTGAGATGAGCAGCACACAACCTTCCCTGGGCATCTCGGGCCGCATCGCCCGGGCCTTCCAGGCGGCGCAGATCACGCCGCTGCTGGCACTGCTCGCCCTGCTTTTGGGCCTGTTTGCCGTGCTCGTCACGCCGCGCGAGGAGGAGCCGCAGATCGACGTGACCATGGCCAACGTCATCGTGCCCTTCCCAGGCGCCCCGGTGGCCGACGTGGAGCAGATGATCGCCACGCCGGCCGAGCAGGTGCTCTCGCAAATGCTGGGCGTGGAGCATGTGACCAGCGTCTCGCACCTCGGCATGGCGGTGCTCACGGTGCAGTTCAAGGTGGGCGTGCACCGTAACGACGCGCTGGTGCGCCTGCACGACACGCTGCGCAGCCACGCCGACTGGCTGCCGCGCGGCCTGGGGGCGCTGGAGCCCATCATCCGCCCCAAGGGCATTGACGACGTGCCCGTGGTCACGCTGACGCTGTACAGCGACAACCCGGACACCGGCGCCTACGACCTGGAGCGCGTGGCGCACAGCATGGAGGCCGAGCTGATGCGCGTGCCGGGCGCACGCACCGTGAGCACTATAGGCGGGCCGGGCCGCGCCGTGCGCGTGCAGCTCGATGCCGCGCGCATGGCCGGCCGCGGTGTGACGGTGGACGACATCCGCATGACGCTGCAGTCGGCCAACCAGGGCCTGCCCGTGGGCGAGCTGCTGCAGGGCAACCAGGCGATTGCCATCGAGGCGGGGCCCTTCCTGGCCCATGCGCAAGAGGTGGCCGAGCTGGTAGTCAGCAGCCGCGGCGGCAAGCCGGTGTTTTTGCAGGACGTGGCCCAGGTGGAAGACGGCCCCCTGCCCGCCCAGCGCTATGTCTGGTACGCCGGCGTGAAGGACGGCCAGGCCAGCGAATACCCGGCCGTGACCCTGGCCGTGACGAAGAAGGCCGGCGCCAACGCCATTGACGTGGCGCGCGCCGTGATGCAGCGCGCGCAAGATCTGCGCGGCACGGTAATTCCGGCGGGGGTGCAACTGGCCGAGACGCGCGACTACGGCGCCACGGCCAACGACAAGGCGCAAAAGCTGATCCAGAAGCTGCTGTTTGCCACGGCTTCGGTCGTGGCCCTGGTGTTCCTGGCGCTGGGCCGGCGCGAGGCGCTGATCGTCGGCGTGGCCGTGGGCCTGACGCTGGCGGCCACGCTGTTCGCCTCCTGGGCCTGGGGCTTCACGCTGAACCGCGTGTCGCTGTTCGCGCTGATCTTCTCCATCGGCATCCTGGTGGATGACGCCATCGTGGTGGTCGAAAACATCCACCGCCACCAGGCGCTGCACCCCGAGAAGACGCTGACCGAGCTGATCCCCGGCGCGGTCGATGAGGTCGGCGGGCCGACCATACTCGCCACCTTCAC
>JAFEES010000133.1 GCA_018240995.1 Pseudomonadota bacterium
GCCAGTTCCTTGAGCGGGGTGCGGATCAGGTATTCCTGCCCGGCGGTGAGCACGCGCAGGTACTTGTCGGCGGCCTCGAAGTACAGCACTTCGGCCAGCGGCACCAGGTGGATCTGGCTGCCGCGGCTGGCCTGCAGCACGGTCAGAGGCTTGGCCGGCGCTGGCGGTTGGCCCAGGCCCGGCGCCTGCACCAGCTGGCGCAGCTGGGCCAGGGTCAGCTCCAGCGCCGTGGCCGGCGCGGCGCGCTGCGCCAAGGCCTGCTGCAGCCGGGCCACGGCCCGGTGTAGGCGCTCGGGCTGCACGGGTTTCAGCAGGTAGTCCACGGCCTGGGCCTCGAAGGCCTGCACGGCGTACTGGTCGTAGGCGGTGACGAACACCAGGGCCGGGAAGGGCGCGCCCTCGGGCCAGGCATCGGCCAGCTCCACGGCGGCCTCCAGGCCACTTTGGCCGGGCATGCGGATGTCGAAGAACAGGATGTCGGGCCGCAGCGCCAGGGCCTGGCGCACGGCGGACAGGCCGTCGCCCACGGTGGCGGCGATGTGCAGCTCGGGCCACGCCTGCGCCAGCTCGTGCTGGAGTGCGGCGGCGAGCAGGGGCTCATCCTCGGCGATCAGGGCGCTGGGTGTTGTCATGTGCATGGGGTTCGACGCGCAAAGGGCCTGATCTGGTGCATGCCTCAAAAAGTACCGTCATGCCCGCGCAGGCGGGCATCCAGGCTCCGCACTGTGCCCTGGATCCCCGCCTTCGCGGGGATGACGATGCGTAGGCAAAGGTGTCCGAGGGATGCCGCTTATCAGAGGAAAAGTGACGATAGCCGTTGTACCACCGGCGCTATCAGCTATCAATTCAAGAGTACCCGCGGCGCCGTACAGCGTGGCCAGGCGCTCGCGCACCTGTTGCAGGCCGAACTGCGTGCCACCCGGCGCCCCGGCGCCCGGGCCGGCGCCCGTGTCGTGCACTTCGATCCGCACGCTTGCTGCCCGCCCGGTCGCTTGGAGCAGGCGCGCCTGCACCTCTATGCGCCCGCCCGCCACCTGCGGCTCCAGGCCGTGGCGTATGGCGTTTTCCACCAGCGGCTGCAGCAGCAGCGGCGGCACGGGCACGTCGCGCAGCGGCTCGGGCAAGTCCAGCGCATAGGACAGGCGCGGGCCCATGCGCATGGCCATCAGCTCCAGGTAGTCCGCCAGGCGCGCAAACTCGCCCTCCAGCGGGTGCAGCGTGGCGCGCGATGCCGCCAAGGTGGCGCGCAGGTAGGCGATGAAGTGATCCAGCATGGCCTGGGCGCGCGCCGGGTCGGCGGCCACCAGCACGCGCAGGTTGGCCAGAGTGTTGAACAGCATGTGCGGCTCCAGCTGGGTTTCCAGCAACTTCAAGCGCGCCTCGGCCGCGTCGCGCTGGGCCTGGGCCATATGCGCCTGCAGGTAGCGCGCCTTGCCGCGCTGGAAGAAAAACACGCTGGCCGTGACCGAGGCCAGCACCGTGATCAGCAGCGACAGCAGCCACTTGCCGTTGCTCCAGCCCAGGCGCCCGAACAGCCACCAGTCGCCCAGGGCGCTGCCCAGCAGCCAGCCCAGGCCAATGCCGGCCGCCACCAGCACCGGGCCGCGCCAGCCCGCGGGCCAGGGAATGTCGGGGTCGTTAGCCCAGGCCAGCCGGCCCAGGTCTATCACCAGCCAGCTGATCAGGCCTATGGGTACCGAATAAGCCATGTTGTCGCGCCAGGCGCCCAGGCCCAGCGCCGTCAGCAATGCCGCCAGCAGCAGGCAAAAGGCCAGCGTGAACAGGCCATGCCAGGCCAGCGAACGGGCCTGCAGGGCAAACGCGGATGGGGTCATGGCGGGCATGGTAGGGCAGGGGCTCAGGTGGGGCGCGTACCCGATTGGCGCTGCAGCGCGGCGCGCTCGCGCGCCAAAAGCCGCTGCCACAGGCTGCCGCCGGGCGGCAGCAACCATACGGCAAGACCGTGTATCAGCAGGCCTGCCCCCCAGCCCGCGGCCGGGAAGATGGCCCAGCCGCGCCCCTGGTGCAGTGACAGCAAGGTCAACCCGGTAATGACGCAAGCATAGATGAGCGCGTGCATGAGCCACCCGAGCTTGGCACCGGCGCGCTTGCGCGCCAGGGCTTCGAGGGCATCGCCGGGTGGGCAGGTAACGTATGTCATACAAGCTCCTTGTAAAAATCGTTATCGGGGCGACTCACAGGCCCAGCAGGCCATGCCACAGCAAACCGCCCAGATAGCGGCTGGGCAGCAGCGTGAAGGCGCCGGCGACCAGGCAGGCTCCCAGGTAGGTGATGCGCATGGCCCGGCGGTGGCCGGCGATGTCGTGGCGCGCCAGGCGCCAGAACGCCAGCGTCAGGCCGCCCAGCAGGGCCGGCACCAGCAGGTGTATGGGCGTGTAGCCGGCCAGGTTGGGCAGCTTGTAGTCACGTATGAACACGGCGCTGAGCGCGGTCACCAGCATCAGCAGCACCCAGCTGTAGCCGGCGATGCGGTGCAGGCGCGGGCGCGCGGCGCCGCGCCGGCGTGCCCACAGGGCGATGGGGCCGACGGCGGTGCCGGCCAGGGCGGCGGCCAGGTGCACGGTGATGAGCGGGGTGAGCTGCATGGCGGTGGCCTCGGTGGACTGTTGTGCCGCACTGTGGCCCTGGCCGGCAAGCGCCGCCAGCGCCGTGCGACGAAGGCCCCGCCGGCTGGCGCCGGTTGCCGCCTGCGTGGCGTGAAATGCAGCGCGCCGGCGGCGCAGATAATCCGCGTTTTGCTTTTTTTGTCAGGACGCTTGCGTGGATACCCTTTTGCTGCTCAAGGCCGCCATCATGGGCGTGGTCGAGGGCTTGACCGAATTCCTCCCCATCTCCTCCACCGGCCACCTGATCCTGGCCGGCTCGCTGCTGGGCTTCGACGATGCCAAGGCCAAGGTTTTCGACATAGCGATCCAGACCGGCGCCATCTTCGCCGTCATCCTGGTGTACTGGCAGCGCATACGCGATACCCTGGTGGCGCTGCCCAGCCAGCCCCAGGCCCGGCGCTTCGCGCTGAACGTGCTGATCGGCTTCTTCCCGGCCGTGGTGCTGGGCCTGCTGCTGGGCAAGGCCATCAAGGCGCACCTGTTCACGCCCACGGTGGTGGCCAGCACCTTCATCATCGGCGGCTTCATCATCCTGTGGGCCGAGCGGCGCCAGCAGGCCGCGGTGCGCATCCAGTCGGTGGACGACATGGGGCCCTGGGACGCGCTGAAGGTGGGCCTGGTGCAATGCCTGGCCATGGTGCCGGGCACCAGCCGCAGCGGCGCCACCATCATCGGCGGCATGCTGCTGGGCCTGTCGCGCAAGGCGGCGACCGACTACTCGTTCTTCCTGGCCATACCCACGCTGATTGGCGCCGGCGTGTACAGCCTGTACAAGGAGCGCGCGCTTTTGTCCCTGGCCGACGTGCCGCTGTTCGCCGTGGGCCTGGTGCTGTCCTTCATCAGCGCCTGGCTGTGCGTGCGCTGGCTGCTGCGCTACATCAGCTCGCACAGCTTCGTGCCGTTTGCGTACTACCGCATCGTGTTTGGCGTGGTGGTTTTGGTCACGGCCTGGACTGGGGTGGTCACCTGGGCGGATTGAGGGGCTGGGTGGATCCTTAGTTTTCGCTGGCCACGATGCCGCGAACCTGTGGATCGCGAGTTCACAAAAAATTAACGATGTGGACGCCGAGACTGTCGGATTTTTTTACACAAGGGTTTTTTGTGCAATTGGTGGGTGGGTCTAAATCATTGAAAATCAATGGTTTATGTGTTTTTTTTGATCCTGGCCTGATATTTGCTTTTTTGTTTGCGGTCGCTCACTATCATGTGGCGACACATACCTAATCAGCATTAATTTAGAGGGTTTGAAAGATGCGTTTACATAAATCTTTGATCGGTTTGGCTGCCACCCTGGCTCTGGCCGGCGCGCAAGCGGCGACGGTGAGTTACAACTTCGACTATCCCCAGTCGGTTGCTGACATCCACTACGCCGGCAGTCTTGGCCTGTTTGACTCCAGCCTCGGCACCCTGACCGGCGCGACGCTGAAACTTGACGCATCCTTCGTTACCGCCTTCACGGCCTATAACAAGGCGGCGCAGGCGCAGAGTGCCAAGATCACGGCTGGTACGGATCTGACCTGGAGCAGCAGCCTGAGCGATCTGTCCCCGCTGCTCTCGCCCGGCAACTTCAGCTGGTCTTTTACATCTGGCCCGCAAAGCTATGCCGTGGGTGAGACCAAGGCGTTCGGCCCTTTCAACGATGTTGGCAACTACAGCATCGACCTGAGCACCATCATTTCTTCGCTGCAGACCGCTGGCGGTGGTAGCTTTGGCCTGACCTGCGACTCACTCTCCGGCCTGACCATCCTGGGTGGTGGCAACAACATCGACACCACCTCCAAAACAAGCGTGGGTTGCGGCGCCAACATCGTCTATACCTACGACGCGAAGCCCACCAACGACGTCCCCGAGCCCGCCACGCTCGCCCTGCTGGGCATGGGCCTGATCGGCGCCGGTTTTGCGCGTCGTCGCAAGGCCTGATTCGGCTTGCGCTGACATGAAAAAAGCCGGCTCTCAGGAGCCGGTTTTTTTGTACCCGCCTGGCGCCGCTCAGGGCACGGTGCGCCCCAGGTTGAGCAGCGCCGCCTCGATGGCCGCCGCCGTGGCCAGGGGCTGCTCCATGGGGAACAGGTGGCTGCCGTCCAGCATCATCACGCGGCCCTGGGTGATGCGCTGCGTCATGGCCATGCCCACCTGGCGCATCTCCACCGAGTCGCGCCCGCCGATGAAGGCGGCCGGGCATTGCAGCGGGTGCGCCTGCAGCAGCCGCCCCAGGTTGCTGGGCAGGGTGTTGTAGATCAGGGTCTCCACGTCGCGGTCGAAGCACAGCACGCGCCTGCCGCCCTGGTCTTGCAGGCCCCAGGTCACATAGTCCTGCAGTACCCGCGGGTCCCAGCCGGCAAATACCCTCTTGCGGGAGAAGTGCTCCAGCGCCTCCTCGGTGCTGGCCCAGCTATTGCGGCGCGCGCGGCTGATGCGCCCCGGCGTGACGGCGCCCACCACCTGGGCCTGCTTGGCCACGCCCAGGGCGCTGGCGCGCCAGCCGCCGATCAGCGGGGCGTCGATGAGCAGCACGCCGCGCGCCAGCTCGGGGTGGCGGGCGGCGGCCATGACGCTCAAAAATCCGCCCAGCGAATGCCCCACCAGATAGGCCGGCTGGCCCGTGCGCCGCTGCTGTTCGGCGGCAAAGTCGGCCAGCTGCTGCACCAGATGCGGCCAGTTGTTGCTGACGGGGTAGCGCGTGTCGTGGCCGTAGCGCTCCACGGCGCTGACCGAAAAGCCGCGCTGGCGCAGCAGCTCGAACAGCACGCGGTAGGTGCCGGCGGGAAAGCTGTTGGCGTGCGAGAAGATGATGGGGGTCATGGTGATGATGGCGCAATGCAGCCGCCGATCTTCGCACGGCCTTTACCTGTGCTTCACCTGCCGCCGTGGCCCGGCTCGCTATGATCTTTGGGGCGGCGCCGGGCGTCGCCTTGGCCTCTTTCCAGGAGAAGTTCGCGTGTCGTCCCCCCAGTGTTGCAACCGGCCCAGGGCCTTTGATGGACATCCGTGCGCGGGGCGCGTGCGGCCCGCGGCCATGGCCGTGGTGCTGGTGCTGGCCCTGCTGGCCGCCGTGGGCGGCTGGTGGTATCTGCGCGGCCAGGGCGCGCCCGCGGCAGCCACGGGGCGGCCGGGCGGCGGGCCGTCGGCGCAGCCGGTGTCGGTGGGCAAGGTGGAGCGGCGCGACATGCGCGTGCTGGTCAGCGCCATAGGCACCATGAACGCCCGCGCCACGGCGGTGGTGCGCACCAAGGTCGTGGGCGAGCTGCGGGCGCTGCGCTTCAAGGAGGGCGACGAGGTACAGGCCGGCCAGCTGCTGGCCGAGATCGACCCGCGCAGCTACCAGGCCGCCTTCGACCAGGCCCAGGGCACGCTGCTGCGCGACCAGGCGCTGCTGCAGAACGCGCGCCTGGACCTGCAGCGCTACAAGGAGCTGCTGGCGCAGGACTCCATCGCCAGCCAGCAGGTCGATACCCAGGCGGCGCTGGTGCGCCAGTACGAAGGCACGGTGGCGGCCGACAAGGCGCAGCTCGATGCCGCGCGCCTGCAGCTCGATTACACGCGCGTCAAGGCGCCGATCGCCGGGCGCCTGGGCCTGCGCGGGGCCGACCTGGGCAACGTGGTCAACCCCAGTGACGCCAACGGCATCGTCACCATCACCCAGCTGCGCCCGATAGACGCGGTGTTCGCCGTGCCCCAGGCGCAGCTGGCGCGCATACGCGAGCGCCAGGCCGCCGGCGCCGAGCTGCCGGTGGAGCTGTGGGATCGCGAGCAAAGGCAGCTGCTGGCCCATGGCCGCCTGGGCGCGCTGGACAACGCCATAGACACCACCACCGACACCCTCAGGGTCAAGGCCGCGTTCGCCAATGCCGACGGCCGGTTGTTCCCGAACCAGTTCGTCAACATCCGCCTGCAGGTGGACAAGCTGGCGGGTGCGCTCACCGTGCCCGTGGCCGCGGTGCAGAACAACTATGTCTACCTGGTGCAGGACGACGGCACGGTGACCCAGCGGCGCCTGAAGGTCGGCGTGACCGACGGCGACCGCGTCAGCGTGGAGGGCGAGCTGCCCGAGGGCGCGCAGGTGGTCACCGACGGCCTGGATCGCCTGCGCGAGGGCGCCAAGGTGACGGTGATAGACGCCCAGGCCGCCGCCGCCCGCGCCGACCAGGCGGCGCAGGACGCCGGCCAGCGCCGCGCCGAGATGATGAAGAACCTGACGCCCGAGCAGCGCGAGAAGCTGGCCAAGATGACGCCGGACGAGCGCAAGGCGTTCTTCCGCGGCCTGCGCGCGCAGCAGGGGGCGCCGGCCGGCGCGGCGTCCGGCGCGGCGCGCTAGGGCGCATCATGTGCAATAGGTTTGATAGTGCATGGCGCCCGATGAGTAAGGGCATCTGTGTATTTTTTCCCTCCCCCTCTGGGGGAGGGCAGGGGTGGGGGCCAGCGGCACTGGCGCAGGGGCAACATAGGCCGTGGTCAGCCCCTATCCCGGCCTTCCCCCAGGGGGCATTGGTATCTACACATCTTTTGAGTAGCTCACAACGCGTGATTGACGCGGTTTTTGCTCCCTCTCCCCTCGCGGGAGAGGGTTGGGGAGAGGGGGCAGGCAAGGCT
>JAFEES010000134.1 GCA_018240995.1 Pseudomonadota bacterium
TCCTTCATCGTCAGCTGGCGCCAGGTGGGGCGGCCGTGGTTGCACTGGTCGGAGCGCTCGGTGACCTCCATCTGGCGCAGCAGGGCGTTCATCTCGTCCATGGTCAGGCGGCGGTTGGCGCGCACCGCGCCGTGGCAGGCCATGGTCGCCAAAATCTCATTGCGCGCGCGCTGCACCACGCTGCTGGCCTCATGCTGGCCCAGCTCGGCCAGCACGCCGCGCGCAAGCTCCACGGCATTGCCCTGGGCCAGCTGGGTGGGCACGGCGCGCACGGCCACGGTGCGCGGAGAGAAGGGCACGACCTCCAGGCCCAGCAGGGCCAGGGTCTCGGCATGGGCCTCGGCCGTGGCCACCTCTTCGGGCGTGGCGGCAAAGGTGGCGGGTATCAACAGCGGCTGGCTGGCAATGCGCGTGCCCTGGTCCACCTGGGACTTGAGCCGCTCGTAGACGATGCGTTCGTGCGCCGCGTGCATGTCCACCAGCACCAGGCCCTGGGCACTTTCCGCCAGGATGTACACGCCGTGCAGCTGCGCCAGGGCGCGGCCCAGCGGCCAGTGGGGGGCATCGTCCGCGGGCGCGGGGATCGGTGCCTGCACCGGTGGCGGCGACCATGCGGCCGGGACAGGCGGCGCGGCCGGTGTTGCGGCGCTGGGCGTACCCCACAGCGCCTGCAGGTCGGTGACCTTGTGGCCCACGCGTTCTTCAAATTTAATAGCTGATTGCGCTTGCCAGTTGGGCGCTGGCGGCGTATTTGTCTTGAAATCGCTGGCGGGCGCAGCCGGGGCGGCGGCCAGCGCCTGTGCACGCGGCGCGGCCAGGGCGTTTTCCACGGCGTGGCGCACGGCCTGGTGAACCTCGCGGCTGTCGCGAAAACGCACCTCGATCTTCGTCGGGTGCACGTTCACGTCCACGCGCAGCGGGTCGATCTGTACATACAGCGCATACACGGGCTGCTTGTGGCCGTGCAGCACGTCCTCGTAGGCGCTGCGCGCGGCATGCGTCAGCACCTTGTCGCGCACGAAGCGGCCGTTGACGTAGCAAAACTGCTGGTCGGCGCGCGAGCGGGCGGCGTCCGGCAGGCCGGCGCGGCCGGTCACGGTGACCGGGCCGTGGCGCAGCAGCACGGGCACCGATGAGCGGATGAAGTCCTCGCCCAGCACGTCGGCCAGGCGCTGCTCCAGGGCCTGCTGGCGCGCGGTGTCGTCCACCGCGTCGGGGCTTAGCGTGGCGCGCCATTGCTCGACCAGCTTGCCCTCGTGCCAGATGGCAAAGCCCACGTCGGGGCGCGCCAGCGCGTGGCGGCGCACGGCCTCCACGCAGTGTGCCAGCTCGGTGGCGTCGCTCTTCAAGAACTTGCGCCGCGCGGGGGTGGAGAAGAACAGCTCCTTGACCTCCACCGTCGTGCCCTGGCTGCGCGCCGCCGGGCGCAGCTCGCCGCTGCGCGCGTCCAGCATGAAGGCGCTGGCCTGCTGCGCGGTGCGCGACAGCAGCGCCATCTCGGACACCGAGGCGATGGCGGCCAGCGCCTCGCCGCGAAAACCCATGGTGGCGACCGATTCCAGGTCGTGCAGGTTGGTGATCTTGCTGGTGGCGTGGCGGCGCAGGGCCACGGGCAGCTCATCCCGGGGTATGCCCAGGCCATCGTCCTCCACGGCGATCAGGCGCACGCCGCCAGCCAGCAGCCGCACGGTGATTTGCGTGGCGCCGGCGTCCAGCGCGTTGTCCACCAGTTCGCGCACGGCAGATGCCGGGCGCTCCACCACCTCGCCGGCGGCAATCTGGCTGATGAGTTCGTCGGGAAGCTCGCGTATCGGGCGGCGCGGCGCGGCGGTGTCGGGGGGCAGGGCGGTCACGCGGCGATTGTAGGCGCCGGGTTCGGCCGCAAGTGCCGGGGGCATGGCAGGGGCGGGTACAGTACGCGCCGTCATTTCAACGGGCCTGCTACGTGGACATTCTTGCGTTCCTGATCGATTTCATCCTGCATGTGGACAAGCACCTGGAGGCCTTCGTCGCCAGCTATGGCGCCTGGGTCTATGCGCTGTTGTTCCTCATCGTGTTCGTGGAGACGGGCGTGGTGGTGATGCCGTTCCTGCCCGGCGATTCGCTGCTGTTCATCGTTGGGGCCCTGAGCGGCGCGGGCCTGCTCAGCTTCCCGCTGGCCTGCGCCATCTTGCTGGCAGCGGCCATTCTGGGCGACCAGTGCAACTACCAGATCGGGCGTTTCTTCGGCCCCAAGGTGTTCCAGTGGGAGGACTCGCGCTGGTTCAACAAGCGCGCCTTCGACCAGACCCATGCGTTCTACGAGCGCTATGGTGGCATCACCATCGTGCTGGCGCGCTTCATGCCCTTCATCCGCACCTTTGCGCCCTTCGTGGGCGGCGTGGCGGCCATGGGGCGGGCCAAGTTCACGGCCTACAACGTGGGCGGGGCGCTGCTGTGGGTGCTGGGCATCGCCACGGCGGGCTACTTCTTCGGCAACCTGCCCTGGGTGCGCCAGCACCTGGAGAAAATCATCTGGGCCCTGATCCTGGTGCCGGGCCTGATCGCCATCTTCGGCGCCTGGCGCGCAGGGCGCCAGCGGCCGGCCTAGGCGGTCACCACGCGCTCCACCAGCCGGTCGTCGCCCAGCACGATGAGGGCGAACAGCAGCTCCTCCAGGCCTTGCGCACGCGCGGTCTTGCGTGCCAAGAGCGGCGTGGCCTGGGGGTTGAGCACCACGAAGTCGGCCTCGCTGCCGGCCTGCAGCGTGCCCACCACGCCCTCCAGGCCCAGGGCGCGTGCCGCGCCGCCGGTGTGCTGCCACCACAGCCGCGAGGGCGCCAGGCTCAGGCCCGGCTTGGTCTGGCCCTCGCGCCCCACGTAGTAGGCAGCGAGCATGGTGTGGAAGGGGCTGAAGCTGGTGCCCCCGCCCACGTCGCTGGCCAGGCCGTGCAGCATGCCCTGCTGCTGTGCGCTCTTGAAGTTGAAGAAGCCGCTGCCCAGGAACAGGTTGCTCGTCGGGCTGACGGCGGCGGCGGCGCCGGTCTCGTGCATCAGCTGGCGGTCGGTGTCGTCCAGGTGGATGCAGTGGGCGTACACGGCGCGCCGGCGCAGCAGGCCGAAGCGCTGGTACACGTCCAGGTAGGAGCGCGCCTGCGGGTAGAGCTCGCGCACCCAGCGCACCTCGTCCTTGTTCTCGGCCACATGGGACTGAATCCAGGTGTCCGGGTGGCGGCGCGCCAGCTCGGCCGCGCCGTGCAGCTGCGCGTCGGAGCACGATGGCGCAAAGCGCGGCGTGATGGCGTAGCCCAGGCGGCCCTGGCCATGCCAGCGCGCAATCAGCGCCTCGCTGTCGAGCAGGCTTTGCTCGGTCTCATCGCGCACGCCGTCGGGGCTGTGGCGATCCTGCAGCACCTTGCCGCCCAGCATGCGCAGGCCGCGCCGCCGGGCCTCGGTGAAAAACGCATCCACCGATGCCGGGTGCGAGGTGGCGAAGGCGAGCGCCGTGGTCACGCCGTTGCGCCCCAGCTCGTCGAAGAAAAACCCCGCCACCTCGGCCGCGTGCGCCGGGTCGGCAAAGCGCGACTCGGCGGGGAAGGTGTAGTGCTCCAACCAGGGCAGCAGGCCTTCGGCCGGAGCGCCGATGATGTCCGTCTGCGGGTAGTGCACATGCATGTCGATGAAGCCGGGCGCGATGATGCGCCCCGGCCAGTGCGTGATGGGCGCCTGGGCATGGCGCCCCTGCAGGGCGCCCCAGGGGCCGGCATCAAGCACGCGGCGCACGCCCTGGGCGTCGGTGGCGGTGACCAGCAGGCCGTCGCTGTCGTACAGCGGCTGGCCGTCGGCATCAAAGCGCAGCAGCTGCGCGCGGTAGGCTTGGGTGCTCATGGTGTCAGTTATCCATGGCGTCGTGCGCCAGCCGCGTCGCATGCAACCTGGGCGCCACGGCAGCACCACTGCCGTCATTCCCGCGCAGGCGGGAATCCAGGGAGGACGGCGGGGCGCACTGGATCCCCGCCTGCGCGGGGATGACGATGCCAGGGGCAGGGGTAGGGAAAAACAGTTTCATTTCAATGTCCGCCAATGTAGAAGAACTTGAACAGGAACACGGCGGCGATGATCCAGACCATGAAATGCACCTCGCGCACGCGCCCCGTGAACAGCTTGGCCGCGGCGTAGGTGATGAAGCCGAAGGCCAGGCCGTTGGCAATCGAGTAGGTGAAGGGCATCATCAGCGCGGTGACGGCGGCGGGCACGACCTCGGTGGAGTCGTCCCAGTTCAGCTCGGTGAGCTCGCGCAGCATCAGGCAGGCGACGAAGAACAGCGCTGGCGCCGTGGCATAGGCCGGCACCACGCCGGCCAGCGGGGCGATGAACAAACAGGCCAGGAACAGCACGGCCACCGTGACGGCCGTCAGCCCGGTGCGCCCGCCGGCCTGCACGCCGGCGGCGCTTTCCACATAGGCCTGGTGCTGGACGTGCCCAGCAGCGAGCCGGCGAAGATGGCGCCGCTGTCGGCCAGCAGCGACTTGTTCAGCCTCTCCATGCGCCCGGGCACCAGCAGGCCGGCGCGCTTGGCCACGCCCATCAGCGTGCCGGTGGCGTCGAACAGCTCGACCAGGAAGAACACCAGCACCACGTTCAGCAGGCCCTTGGTGACGGCGGTGTGGATGTCCAGCTGCAAAAAGGTGGGGGCGATAGACGGCGGTGTCGAGAAGATGCCATGGAACTGGTTGCCGCCAAAGAAGAACGAGGCCACGGTCACGCCGACGATGCCGATGAGGATGGCGCCCGGCACGCGCGCCTTGTCCAGCGCCACGATGGCCAGGAAGCCCAGCACCGCCAGGATCACCGGCGCCGAGTGCAGGTCGCCCAGCGTCACCAGCGTGGCCTTGTCGCCGACGACTATGCCCGCGCTCTTGAGCGCGATCAGCGCCAGGAACAGGCCAATGCCCACGGTGATGGCGCTGCGCAGCGACTGGGGTATGCCGTCGATGATGAGCTTGCGCAGCCCGAACAGCGTCACCACCAGGAACAGGCAGCCCGAGATGAACACCGCGCCCAGCGCCGCCTGCCAGGTGAAGCCCATGTGCAGCACCACGGCGTAGGCAAAGTAGGCGTTCAGCCCCATGCCCGGCGCCATGGCGATGGGGTAGTTGGCATACAACCCCATGATGGCCGAGCCCAGGGCGGCGATCAGGCAGGTGGCGACGAATACCGCGTCCTTGGGCATGCCCGCGTCGCCCAGGATGGAGGGGTTGACGAAGATGATGTAGGCCATCGTCAAGAAGGTCGTGAGCCCGGCGATGAGCTCGGTGCGCATATTGGTGCCGTGCTCTCTCAGCTTGAACAGGCGTTCGGTCAGGGGTGGGGTGGTGTACGGCGTGGCGGTTTGCCGGCCTGCCAGGTCATTGCTGCTCATGGTGCTGGTCTCCTTTTTGGTAGTGGTTGTGGTCGTGGTTGGGGTCAGGGTGATGGGGGCTGGGGCTGCAGGCCGGCAATGGCCTCGCGCGTGCGTTCGCGCAGCCAGCGCGCGGCGCTGGAATGCTGGCTGCGCGCGTGCCACAGCTGGTAGTACTGCAGCGGCGGCAGGGCCACGGGGCAGGGTAGGATCACCACCGGCAGCCGGGTGGCGATGCGCTCGCAATAGCGCCGCCCGGTGGTCAGCACCAGCTGGGTGCTGGCGACCATCTCCGGGATCAGGCTGAAATAGGCGCTGCGCACGGCGATATGGCGTTTCAGGCCCAGGCCGTCCAGCGTCTGGTCGATGATGCCGCGCGCGCCCGGATGCGTGGGCATGGGCGCGACATGTTCGGCGGTGAGCCAGGCGGCCTCGTCCCAGCCGCGGCGCACGGCCGGGTGCTGGCGGCTGACCAGCGACACCACCTCGTCGCTGAACAGCCGTGCCAGGTGCAGCTCCTCGGGCGGCTGCAGCCAGTTGCCTATCACCAGGTCGATCTCGCCCAGGGCCAGTTGGGCGCGATAGTCGGCCTCGCGCGTCAGCGCATGTATCTCCACCCGCGTCAGCGGCGCCTGGCGCTTGATGTCGGCCACCAGGCGCGGCAGGAACAGCGGATCAAGGTAGTCGTTGGCCGCGATGTGGAAGGTCTGGCAGCTGGTGCGTGCGTCGAAGCTGCGCGCCTCGGTGAACAGAGTCTCGGCCGCGCGCAGCACGTTGGCCGCGGGCTCCAGCATGCGCTGGCCGGCCTCGGTGGGCACCATGTGGGCGCCGTTCCTGACCAAGAGCGGATCGCCCGAGAGCTCGCGCAGGCGCTTGAGCGCCGTGGATACCGCCGGCTGGTGCATGCCCAGACGCAGCGCCGCGCGCGAGACGCTGCGCTCGCTCAGCACCTGGTGCAGCACGCGGATCAGGTGCAGGTCTATGCGGTCGAACAGGTGGCGCTCGGAAGGCGGCGCAGGCGGCGCCGCCGCGGCGTCTTCGGTCGCCGGGTGGGGCGGGTCATGCAGGGGCATGGCCGTGGCTCATTGCGCCTGCACCGCCGTGATGGCGCGCAGGATGGACTCGCTGGTCGCCGGGGCCTGCAGGGGCGGCAGCACGCGCCGCGTGCCGGTCGCGGCCACGGCGTCGCGGATGGCGAAGAACACCGAGAACGGCAGCAACAGCGGCGGCTCGCCCACGGCCTTGCTGCGGTGTATCGAGTCCTCGACGTTGTCGCCCTCGAACAGCTGCACGTTGAACTGCGGCGGGCAGTCGTTGGCCGTGGGGATCTTGTAGGTGCTGGGGGCGTGCGTCAGCAGCAGCCCGCTGGTGGGGTGCCAGACCAGCTCCTCCATGGTCAGCCAGCCCATGCCCTGGATGAAGGCGCCCTCGACCTGGCCTATGTCCACGGCCGGGTTCAGCGAGCGGCCCACGTCGTGCAGCACGTCGGCTCTCAAGAGCTTCCATTCGCCGGTCAGCGTGTCGATGACCACCTCGCTCACGGCCGCGCCGTACGCGAAGTAGTAGAACGGGTGGCCCTGCATCTTGTCCTTGTCCCAGTGCAGGCCGGGCGTGGCGTAGAAGCCGTCGGACCACAGCTGCACGCGATCCACATAGGCCTCGGCCACCAGGGTTTCAAAGCTGATCGTCTTGCCGCCCACCTGCACCTGGCCGTTGGCAAAGCGCACCTCCTGGGCCGAGCCGCCATGGCGCGCGGCGGCGCAGGCGGCCAGGCGCTCGCGGATCTGGCGCGCGGCGTCCTGCGCGGCCTTGCCGTTCAGGTCGGTGCCCGTGGA
>JAFEES010000135.1 GCA_018240995.1 Pseudomonadota bacterium
CAACGCACATGGGGGACAATTCAGAAATTTCAATACTTAATTGCCGGGTCTATAGATGCCGATCTTGTGCAGCTGGAACGACTGCGCAGCGGCGAAGTGCAAGACTTTCGCATGGAAAAGCGCTACCAGCGCAAGGACGGTGGCATCGTCTGGGCCGAGCTGGCGGTATCGCAACTGCGCTTGGGCGATGGCTCACTGTACTACCTTGCGGTGGTGCAGGACATCAGCGAGCGCAAGCGCATGGAGCAGGCCCTGCGCGGCAGCGAGCAGCGGCTGCTTGGCATACTCAACCACATGCCCTTGGGCGTGAACCTGGTGCAGGGCGAGAGCATCGTGTTCCGTAACGACAGCCATGTGCAAATCTGCGGCTATGGCGCCGACGAGGCGCCCGACGTCGCCAGCTGGTGGCGCCTGGTCATGCCCGATGCCGCGCAGCGCCAGCAGGCGCTTTCCGCCTGGCAGGCCGCCTGCACGGCGGCGTGCGGTAAGGCCGAGGGCGCCGGCAACGCCATCGCGCCGCTGGAATGCGTGATTACCGCCAAAGGCGGCGAGCGGCGCACGGTGGAGCTGTCGGGCATGATGCTGGACGATGGTTACATCGTGACCATGGTGGATCTGAGCCAACGCCTGCAGGCCGAGCAGGAGGCACACTTTCTGGCCAACAACGATCCGCTCACCGGCCTGCCCAACCGGCGCCTGCTGCTCGACAGACTGCAGCAGGCATTGGCCATCAGCGCCCGCCATCAGGCCTGCGGCGCGCTGCTGATGCTGGATCTGGACAACTTCAAACAGATCAACGAGACCCTGGGCCACGACATGGGCGACCGCCTGCTGCAGGCCGTGGCAGAGCGCCTGCGCGGCTGCGTGCCCGAGGACGACACGCTGGCGCGCCATGGTGGCGACGAATTCGTCGTGGTGCTCAAGGGCCTGGGGGCCACGCCTCAGGAGGCGGCGGCACGCGCCGAGGAAGCGGCGCAGAAGATGCTGCTGGCCATGCGCCAGCCCTTTGTGCTGGACGGCAGCGAGCCGCGCCACTCCACGTTGAGCGTGGGCATCGCCATCTTCCAGGGCCAGCGCGAGTCGGCCGACGAACTGCTCAAGCGCTGCGACATCGCCATGTACCAGGCCAAGGCCGCGGGGCGTGACGCGCTGCGTTTCTTCGACCCGCAGATGCAGGCCCAGATGGCCGAGCGCGTGGCCCTGGAGGCCGACATGCGCGCGGGCCTGGACAGCGGCCAGTTCGAGCTGTTCTACCAGCCCAAGATGGTGCGCGGCCACATCAGCGGCGCCGAGGCCCTGGTGCGCTGGCGTCATCCGGCCAAGGGCTTCATACCGCCGTCGGAGTTCATTCCGCTGGCCGAGCAATCGGGCCTGATCCTGCGCCTGGGGTCATGGGTGCTGCGCACGGCCTGCGAACGGCTGGCGCTGTGGAGCGCAGATCCGGTGCTGGGCCAGCTGACGGTGGCCGTGAACGTCAGCCCGCGCGAGTTCCACGAGGCGAGCTTCGTGCCCCAGGTGCTCGAAGCCCTGGCCAGCACCGGCGCCGAGCCGCGCCGCCTGCGCCTGGAGCTGACCGAGAGCCTGCTGCTGCAGGACGTGGAGGACACCATCGCCAAGATGGTGCAGCTGCGCGGCTATGGCGTGGGTTTCTCGCTGGACGACTTCGGCACCGGCTACTCGTCGCTCGCCTACCTGAAGCGCCTGCCGCTGCATGAGCTGAAGATCGACCAGAGCTTTGTGCGCGACGTGCTCACCGACCCCAACGACGCGGCCATCGCGCGCACCATCGTCGCCCTGGGCACCAGCCTGGGCCTGCAGGTCACGGCAGAAGGGGTGGAGACCGAGGCGCAGCGCCAGTTCCTGGAGCGCAGCGGCTGCCATGCCTGGCAGGGCTATCTGCTCAGCCGCCCCGTGCCCGGCCTGGCGTTCGAGGATCTGGTGCTGGCGCGCAGCGGCACGGCTGCCGCCGCCGTTGTCTGAACCGGCGGTGCAAGCTTTTTCCAGCCAGCCATGCAGGCGCTCACCACCCTCGCCCTGTTTTTGCTCACCGCCCTGGCCGAGATCGTCGGCTGCTACCTGCCCTGGCTGTGGCTGCGCCAGGGGCGCAGCGCCTGGCTGCTGCTGCCCGCCGCCGCCGCCCTGGCGCTGTTTGCCTGGCTGCTCACGCTGCACCCTGCGGCGGCCGGGCGCGTGTACGCGGCCTACGGTGGCGTCTATGTGGCCGTGGCGCTGGCCTGGCTGTGGGCGGTGGACGGCATACGCCCCGGCCCCTGGGACTGGCTGGGCGTGGCCGTCACGCTGTGTGGCATGGCCATCATTGCGTTTGCGCCGCGCGGCGGCTGAGCTGCCTATTTCATAATTGATAGCTGCTTGCGCTTGATGGACAAGCGATGGCGACGGTTTTCGCTTGAAATCGGTGTGTCCTGCCGTGCCGGGGGACGCCGATGGCGCCACGGTATGATTCCCACTTGCCCGCCACCGCGAATCGTTCCCTACACGCCTGACCCGTGCGTCTCAACTCCATCAAACTCGCCGGCTTCAAGTCGTTTGCCGAGCCCACCCACTTCCAGCTGCCGGGCCAGCTGGTGGGCGTGGTGGGGCCGAACGGCTGCGGCAAGTCCAACATCATGGACGCGGTGCGCTGGGTGCTGGGCGAGTCCAAGGCCAGCGAGCTGCGCGGTGAATCGATGCAGGACGTGATCTTCAACGGCACCACCAGCAGGAAGCCCGCCAGCCGCTCCAGCGTGGAGCTGGTCTTCGACAACCACGACCACCGCGCCGGCGGGCAGTGGAACCAGTTCACCGAGATCGCCGTCAAGCGCGTGCTGACGCGCGACGGCACCTCAAGCTACTACATCAACAACCAGCCCGTGCGCCGACGCGACGTGCAGGACGTGTTCCTGGGCACCGGCCTGGGGCCGCGCGCCTACGCCATCATCGGCCAGGGCACGATCAGCCGCATCATCGAAAGCCGGCCCGAGGAACTGCGCCTGTTCCTGGAAGAGGCCGCGGGCGTTTCCAAGTACAAGGAGCGCCGGCGCGAGACCGAGAACCGCCTGGCCGACACGCGCGAGAACCTGACCCGCGTCGAGGACATATTGCGCGAGCTGAACGCCAACCTCGAAAAACTGGAAAAGCAGGCCGAGGTGGCGGCCAAATACAACGCGCTGCAGGCGGACGTGACGCTTAAGCAGCACCAGCTGTGGTTCTTGAAACGCGCCGACGCTGAAAGTGAAATGGCGCGCGTGCGCACCGAGGGCCTGCAGGCCGTGAACGACCTGGAGTCGCGCATGGCCGACCTGCGCCATGTGGAGGCCGACCTCGAAGCCATACGCCAGGCGCATTACGAGGCCGGCGACCAGGTGAACCAGGCCCAGGGGCGGTTGTACGAGGCCACGGCCGAGGTCGGCAAGCTCGAAGCCGAGATCCGCTACGTGGTCGAGGGCCGCCAGCGCGTGGAGCAGCGCCTGCTGCAGCTGGCCGAGCAGATACAGCAATGGTCGGCGCGCAAGGAGGAGGCCGAGGCCGAGGCCGAGCACCTGGCCGGCGCGGGCGAGAATGCCGAGGAGCAGGCCGAGCTGCTGGCCGCCCAGGTCGAAGAGCAGGCCATGCAGCTGCCCGAGCTGGAAGACGCCCTGCGCCAGGCCCAGCAGCGCAGCGAGCAGCAGCGCGCCGGCGTGGTGCAGATACAGCAACAGATCCAGGTGCTGGCCGCCGAGCAGCGCAGCCTGGACGAGCAAAGCCGCCAGCTCGATGTGCGCCACGAGCGCCTGCGCAGCGACAAGAATGCCCTGGCCGCGCCCGACGAGGCGCGCCTGGCCAACCTGCGCCAGCAGCTGCAAGAGGCCGAGGAGGGCGCCGAGCTGGCCGCCGCGCGCCAGGAAGAGCTGCAGGACAGCGTGCCGCAACTGGACGAAGAGCGGCGCCAGCGCCAGCAGGCGGTGAACCATGAGGCCGCGCGCCAGGCCGACCTGTCCGCGCGCCTGGATGCCCTGAAGGCGCTGCAGGAAAAGCTGAAGGTCGATGGCAAGTTGCAGCCCTGGCTGGCAAAGCACGGGCTGGACGGCCTGCAAGGACTGTGGAGCCGCATCCACATTGAAGCCGGTTGGGAAAACGCGCTGGAGGCCGCACTGCGCGAGCGCCTGGCTGCCTTGCCCGTGGGCCGGCTGGACATGGTGCGCGGTTTTTTGAGTGCCGGCAGCGGCGACGCCCCGCCCGCGCGCCTGGCCTTCTACAGTGCCCCCGCCAGCCCGTCACCCGAGCCCGCCGCCACGCAGCCGCGTCTGTCAGACTTGTTGCGCGTGGACAGTAGTGGCCTGCGCGCCGTGCTCGTGGACTGGCTGCAGGGCTGCTACACCGCGCAGTCACTGGACGAGGCGCTGGACAGGCGCACGCAACTGCAGCCGGGCGAGGCCTTCTACGTCGCCGCCGGCCATGCCGTGGGCGCGCACAGCCTGAGCTTTTACGCGCAGGACTCCGAACAGTCCGGCCTGCTGGCGCGCGCCCAGGAGATAGAGCATCTGGAAAAGGAGCTGCGCGCCCAGGCCCTGATCGCCGAGGAGGCGCGCACGGCCCTGGTGCGGGCGGAGGGCGCCTATGCCGACGCCAGCCAGCGCCTGGTGGCCGCGCGCCGCGAAGCCAGCGAGGCCCAGGGCCGCGCGCACGAACTGCAGGTGCAGACCCTGCAACTGAGCCAGCTGGCCGAGCAGGCGCGCGCGCGCAGCGAGCAGATCGGCGCCGACCTGGCCGAGGTCGAGGCGATGCTCTCAGACTTGCAGGAGCGCCGCGTGGGCGCCGAGGCGCGCTTCGAGGAGCTGGACATGCAGCTGGCCGACAGCCAGGAGCGCCACGCCCAGCTGGGCGACCGCGTGATCGAGGCCGAGCGTAGGTTGAACGAATGCCGCGAGCAGCAGCGCAGCCTGGAGCGCCAGGCGCAAGAGGCGCAGTTCTCGCAGCGCAGCCTGCACGCGCGCCGCGCCGAGCTGGCCCGCACCGTGGACACGGCCGCCAGCCAGGCGCGCACCCTGCACGACGAGCGCCAGCGCGCGCAGGATGAGCTGGGCCGCCTGTCCGACGCCGCGGCCCAGGGCGGGCTGCAGCAGGCGCTGGACCTGAAGGTCGAGCGCGAAAAGCTGCTGGGTGCCCAGCGCAGCCATTACGACGAGCTCACCGCCCGGCTGCGCGCCAGCGACGAGCGGCGCATGCAGCACGAGCGCACGCTGGACCCGCTGCGCGCGCGCATCACCGAATCCCAGCTCAAGGAGCAGGCCGCGCGCCTGGGGCTGGAGCAGTACAGCAGCCTGCTGGCCGATGCGCAGGCCGATCTGGAGGCCGTGGCCCGCTCCATTGAACAGGGCGGCGTGCGCGCCGCCGGCCTGCAGGGCGAGATCGACCGCCTGCAGCGCGAGATCACGGCACTGGGTGCGGTGAACCTGGCGGCGCTCGATGAGCTGAACCTGGCGCGCGAGCGCAAGAGCTTTTTGGACGCCCAGACCGAAGACCTGACGCTGGCCATGACCACGCTGGAGGACGCCATCAAGAAGATCGACGGCGAGACGCGCAGCCTGCTGCAGGGCACGTTCGACGCCGTCAATGGCCACTTCGGCCGCATGTTCCCCGAGCTGTTCGGCGGCGGCCAGGCGCGCCTGATCATGACCGGCGACGAGATCCTCGACTCCGGCGTGCAGGTCATGGCCCAGCCGCCGGGCAAGAAGAACCAGACCATCCACCTGCTGTCGGGCGGCGAGAAGGCGCTCACCGCCATCGCCCTGGTGTTCGCCATCTTCCAGTTGAACCCGGCACCGTTCTGCCTGCTCGACGAGGTGGACGCGCCGCTGGACGACGCCAACACCGAGCGCTATGCCAAGCTGGTCTCCGCCATGTCGCGCGGCACGCAGTTTTTGTTCATCAGCCACAACAAGATCGCCATGGAGATGGCCGAGCAGCTGATCGGCGTGACCATGCAGGAGCAGGGCGTCTCGCGCATCGTGGCCGTGGACATGCAGTCCGCGCTGTCCATGGCCGAGGCCTAAATTCATACACCATGAGCAACTTCCAACTCAGCCTCATCATCGCCGGCGCCGTGGTGCTGGTCGTCGTCATTGCCTACAACGCCTGGACTACCCAGCGCAACACGCCCAAGCGCGCCAGCCCGCGCGAGGGCGACAAGGCGCAGGAGCCGGGCGTGCGCCTGGAGCCCGCCCTGGACGGCGCGGGCTTCGCCAGCGGCGCGGATGGCCCGCAGGCCGGCGCCACCGAGCCGCATTTCGAGGGCCATGCCGTGGACGCGCGCGATGCGCTGGACTTGCCCGTGCCGCCGCCCGAGCGCCGCGGCGGGCTGGATCCGCTGATCGACGTGATCGCGCCCATCGTCGCCGAGCAGCAGGTTTCGGGCGACGCCGCCCTGGCCGCCATGCCGTCCACGCGCCGCGCCGGCAGCAAGCCCTTTGCCATCGAGGGCCTGAACCTGGCCACGCAGCAATGGGAGGTGCCCCAGCCCGGCCAGCGCTACCAACAGTTCCAGGCCGGGGTGCAACTGGCGAACCGCGTGGGCGCGCTCAACGAGATCGAGTTCTCGGAATACGTCATGAAGGCCCAGGCCTTTGCCGACGCCGTCAACGCCACGCCGGACTTCCCCGACATGCTGCACGAGGTGGGGCGCGCGCGCGAGCTGGACCAGTTTGCCAGCGACCATGACGCGCAGCTCAGCTTCATGCTGCGCGCGCGCCAGGCCGCCTGGAGCCCCGGCTACGTGCAGCAGAACGCCGCGCGGCTGGGCTTTGTGGCCGGCGCCATTCCGGGCCGGCTGGTGCTGCCTGCCGCCAGTGCCGGGCTGCCGCCCATGCTCACGCTGAGCTACGACGCCCAGGCCGCCATGTCAGACGACCCCGAGCAGTCTGCCGTGCGCGACATCATGCTCAGCCTGGACATCGCCCAGGTGCATCGCGGCGAGCAGCCCTTCGCGCGCCTGCGCGAGGCCGCCGCGCAGCTGTGCCAGGCCATGGACGGCGTGCTCTGCGACCAAAACGGCACGCCCCTGCCGGCCATGACCATGGAGCCCATCGCCGCCGACCTGGAGCAGCTCTACGACACGCTGGACGGTCGCGAGCTGTCGGCCGGCTCGGTGCTGGCGCGGCGGCTGTTCAGTTAGAAAATGGACTACCGCCTGAGTCGCGTTCGGCGCCTTCC
>JAFEES010000136.1 GCA_018240995.1 Pseudomonadota bacterium
AAGGCCGGCAGGATCATGATGTAGACCTCGGGGTGGCCGAAGAACCAGAAGATGTGCTGGTACATGACCGGGTCGCCGCCACCGGCGGGGTTGAAGAAGCTGGTGCCGAAATGGCGATCGGTGAGCGTCATGGTGATGGCGCCGGCAAACACCGGCATCACGGCGATCAGCAGGTAGGCGGTGATCAGCCAGGCCCAGCAGAAGATGGGCATCTTCATCAGCGTCATGCCCGGCGCGCGCATGTTGAGAATGGTGACGATGATGTTGATGGCACCCATGATGGACGAGGCGCCCATCAGGTGCAGCGCGAAGATGGCCGCATCCAGCGACATGGGCATCTGCGCCGACAGCGGCGCATACAACGTCCAGCCGCCGGCCGGTGCGCCACCGGGCATGAAGAAGGTGGACGCCAGCATGATGCCCGAGGGAATCAGCAACCAGAAGCTCAGGTTGTTCATGCGCGCAAACGCCATGTCGGAGGCGCCTATCTGCAGCGGAATCATCCAGTTCGCATAGCCCACGAAGGCCGGCATGATGGCGCCAAACACCATGATCAGGCCATGCATGGTGGTGAACTGGTTGAACATCTCCGGGTTCACGATCTGCAGGCCGGGTTGGAACAGCTCGGCGCGGATCAGCATGGCCAGCACGCCGCCCACCATCAGCATGGTGAAGGAAAACAGCAGGTACAGCGTGCCTATGTCCTTGTGGTTGGTGGCGTACACCCAGCGCCGCCAGCCGGTGGGGTGATGGTGGTGGTGATGCTCGTCGTGGCCGGCTGCATGCCCATGGTTGTCCAAAACTGCGCTCATGGTCGAATCCTCAATACGTTGCGTTGGGCCTGGGGTGTCACTTGCCGCGCAGGGCCACGATCTCGGCGGGCTGCACCAGCTGGCCGGTCTTGTTGGACCAGGCGTTCTTGGTATAGGTGACCACGGCCGCCAGGTCGGTGTCGCTCAAGGCCTTCCAGGAGGGCATGGCGCCATTGCCCGCACCCTTGAGCACGATCTGGATCTGGCGCGCATGGTCGGCGTTCTTGACGATGGCCGAGCCGTCCAGCGGCTTGATGGGCCCCGCGCCCTTGCCATTGGCCTGATGACAAGCGGCGCAGTTGGCCGCATAGACCTTGGCGCCGCGCGCCTGCAGGTCGGCCAGCGCCCAGACCTTGCTCGGGTCGTCGAGCTTGGCGGCGGCCTTCTTTTGCTGCTCTACGACCCAGGCCGTGTATTCGGCCTGCGGCAACACCTTCACGTGGATGGGCATATAGGCGTGCTCCTTGCCGCACAGCTCCACGCACTGGCCGTAATAGTCGCCCACTTTTTCGGCGCGAAACCAGGTGTCGCGCACGAAGCCGGGAATGGCGTCCTGCTTCACGCCAAACGACGGCACCATCCAGGAATGGATCACATCGTTGGCGGTGGTGATGACGCGCACCTTCTTGTTCACGGGCACGACCAGGGGGTTGTCCACCTTCAGCAGGTAGTTGTCGCCCTCGGGCGTGCCGGCGTTGGACAGGGCGCGCTGCGAGCTGTCCAGGGTGGACAGGAAACCTATGCCCTCGCCCTCGCCATTGAGGTAGTCGTAGCCCCACTTCCACTGGTAGCCGGTGACCTTGATGGTGAGCTCGGCATTCGTCGTGTCCTTTTGCGCCACGATGACCTTGGTGGCCGGCGCGGCCATGGCGATCACGATGAGGAAGGGCACCACCGTCCAGGTGATTTCTATGGCCGTGGACTCATGGAAATTTGCCGCCTTGGCGCCGCGCGATTTGCGGTGGTGCCAGATGGAATAGAACATGACGCCGAACACGCCGATGAAGATGATGGTGCAGATGATCATCAGCATCCAGTGCAGCTCGTGCTGCGCCTCGGCGATCTTGGTCACCGGCGGGTGCAGGTTCAGCTGGTTTACCGCCGGGCCGCCGGGCAGATCCTGCACGGCCTGGGCCACCGTGCCCCAGGAGGCGAGCGGCACCAGCAACAGGGAAGCCAGCTTGTTGGAAATGCTTGTCATGTTTCTCTCTTGTCTCTCTAGCTCCAATTGACCAATCCCCCGCGGCGGCAGCCCATTGCCAGGCGCCGCGCAAAGCCTTGCGACAAGCCGCAGCCCCGCCGCATGGAACCTGCATTCGCCAGCGGCCGGGCAGTGCATGACTGCCGCATTCTTTCAATCAGTCCAGACCGCTTTCCAGGCAGCCCGTTGTCTCCACGATGCAGTCCCAGAACTCTCTCGTCCGCTTTCAGCATGCCCAGCCACAAAGCCAGCCGCAATACGCGTTAGCCCCAGGGAAGAAGCACAAAGAAGCGACACACAAAAAAAGTCCTGACAACGCCATGGCGCCCTCAGAACTTCGGTTGATGCGACAAGATGCGCCCGGACAGTGCCCAGGCATCAAAGTGTCAAGAGAGTTCCGATGCTGCAATCACAATTCATTCTAGCGCGCATTGATGCCGGTCATTGACAACGCAAAGCCATTGCGAGGCGCTCAGCGCGCGGCCGGGCGGCCCGCATGCAGCATGGCGCGCATGTCCTGCAGCGACACCGCGCTGCTGCCCTCCACGCGCACGCGCGGCGCGGGCTTGAAGGCATGGCCGTAGATGATCTCGAAGCTCAGTGCCAGCTGCCCGTCGCCGCGTGCATCGGCCAGGCGTTGCGCCAGCGCCTGCTCCAGCCGGGCGTGCCAGTTGCGCCCGCGCAACGCGGCAAAGCGCTGCGGGTGCAGGTTGCGCCCCAGGCCGCGCAGCTCCTGCAGCAGGCGCCGGGGCGTGGCAAAGGTCAGCGTGATGCGCTCCATGTCCATGATGGGCTCGGCAAAGCCGGCGTGCACCAGCATATCGCCCCAGTCGTGCATGTCGGTCAGCGTGTGGCCGGGTGCGGGCCAGCCCAGCTCGGCATACAGAGCGCGCAGCTCGCGCAGCGTGTCCGGCCCCAGGCAGGAGAACATCAGGTAGCCGTCCACGGCCAGTGCACGCTGCCATTGGCCCACCAGTGCCTGCGGGTCTGCCGCCATGTGCAGCGCCATGTTGGACCACAGCATCTGCACGCTGCCCGGCTCCGGCAGGCCAAACCGCGGCGCCTTGGCAGTCCAGCGCGCCGGGCTCCACCAGCGGCTGGCAAAGCGCTCGCGGGCCGCGGCCTCGCCCCCGGGCGAGGAGGTCTCGGCGATCTGGCACGCAGCCTGTGCATAGCGTTCGCTCACCAGCGCATGGCCCTGCACGCCGCCGCGCAGCGGATCCCAGTCGCACCAGGTGCCGGGCGCCTGCACGATCCACTGCAGACGCTCCTGCATGCGCCGCGCCACCTCTTCGTGCAGCCAGGGCGACTCGACAGGCACCATGCCATGCCAGCGTGCGGCGGCGACCGGGTCTATGGTGGGCGGCTGTGGTTCGGGCATGGCGGGACGCAAATGGCGGCGAGTATATTGAGCCCATGCTTGACACGCGCCCCGCAGGGATATGGCACCGGTGCAGCAATGCCCTGGCGGGCCTGGCCGCCCGGCTGCCCAGCGCCTGCGCCGTGTGCCATGCCTGGCCCGCGCAGCGCGTGTGCCCGGCCTGCCGTGCGCAGTTTGCGCCGCCGCTGGCGCGCTGCACCACCTGCGCCTGCGTGGTGCCTGACGGCGTCGCGCAATGCGGGCAATGCCTGCTGCACCCGCCGCCCCTGCACGCCTGCCTGGCCGCCGTGGACTATGGCTACCCATGGGCTCAATTGCTGGCCCAGTTCAAGTTCCAGGGCGACCCGGGCTGGGCCGCGGTATTCGCGGCACTCATGCGCCAGACGCCGGGCGCGCCAGACGCGCTGGCCCAGGCCGACTGGGTGCTGCCCGTGCCCTTGTCGCGCGCACGGCTCGCCCAGCGCGGCTACAACCAGGCCCTGCTGCTGGCACGCCGGCTGGCCGGCGCACGCGTGCCGCCCGAGCTGCTGCTGCGCACGCGCGAAGCCGAAGTGCAAAGCCACCTCACGCGCGCCCAGCGCCTGCGCAACCTGCGCGGTGCCTTTGCGCTCGACCCGCAGCGTGCGCACCTGTTGACCGGAAGCCGCGTGCTGCTGGTGGATGACGTGATGACCACCGGCGCCACCCTGCACAGCGCCGCGGCGCCGCTACGCGCGGCCGGCGCGGCGCACATCACGGCCATGGTGCTGGCGCGCACCCCCTGAACCGCAACGCCCGCAGCGTCCCGGTTGACAATAGCCCCATGTTCCACATCGTCCTCGTCGAGCCCGAAATACCGCCCAACACCGGCAACGTGATCCGCCTGGCGGCCAACACCGGTTGCACGCTGCACCTAGTGGAGCCGCTGGGCTTTTCCATGGAAGACCGGCTCATGCGCCGCGCCGGCCTGGACTACCACGAGTACGCCGAGGTGCGCCGCCACAAGGGTTGGACGGCCCTGCTGCGCGACCTGCGGCCCGACATGTCGCGCATGTTCGCGCTGACCACACATGGCACGCGCACCGTCTATGACACCGGCTTTCAACCCGGCGACTGGATGGTGTTCGGCGCCGAATCGCGCGGCCTGCCGCCCGAGCTGCGCGAGAGCTTCCCGCCCGCGCAGCGCCTGCGCCTGCCCATGCTGGCGGGCCAGCGCAGCCTGAACCTGTCCAACGCGGTGGCGGTGACGGTGTTCGAGGCCTGGCGGCAAAACAGCTTTCTGACAGCAGTGGCTCAGGCGACGAAGCGATAGCCCACGCCGGCCTCGGTCAACAAGTGGCGCGGGCGCGAGGGATCGGCCTCGATCTTCTTGCGCAGATTGGCCATGTGCACGCGCACGTAATGCGTGTCCTCGCTGTGCCCCGGGCCCCAGATCGCGCGCAGCAATTGCAGGTGCGTCAACACCCGGCCGCCATGCTGCGCCAGGTGCACCAGCAGGCGGTATTCGATGGGCGTCAGGTGCAAGGTCTCGCCGGCCCGCGTGACGCTGCGTTTGACCAGGTCAACCGCCACGTCGCCAAACGCGATCAACGGCGCGCCGTCGCCCGCCCGTGCCTGGCAGCGCCGCAGCTGCGCCCGCACGCGCGCCAGCAGCTCGCCGGCGCCAAAGGGTTTCACCAGGTAGTCGTCGGCCCCGGCATCCAGGGCCGCGATCTTGTCGGCCTCGCTGCTGCGCGCCGACAGCACGATCACCGGTGCCGACGACCAGGCGCGCAGGTCGCGGATCAGATCCACGCCGTCGCCATCGGGCAGGCCCAGATCCAGCACCAGCATGTCGGGGCGGCGCGTGCCGGCCTCGATCAGGCCGCGCTCAAGGCTGGCAGCCTCGAACACCTCATAGCCCTCGCCGGCCAGGGTCAGGCGCACGAAGCGGCGGATGTTGGCCTCGTCCTCGACGATCAGGATGCGGGTTTGGTTCATGGAATTGCATTCTCGGGCAAGACCTCGGCCTGGCTGCCGTCGTCCCGCGGCGGCTCGCCGCGCGGCAAGGTGATGACGAAACGCGCGCCCGCCACGCGCCCATCGACGACGCGACTCTCGCCATGCATGCGGCCACCATGGGCCTGCACGATGGCGCGGCAGATCGCCAGGCCCAGGCCCACGCCGGGCGTGGCGGCCTCCTTGCTGCCACGCTCGAACTTCTCGAACACCGCCTCCTCGCGCCCGGGCGGCAGGCCGGGGCCGTCGTCGTCCACGGTGATGCGCACGGCATCGCCCCGCGGTTCGGCAGCGATCAGCACGGGCGTGGCCGGCGGCGTGTACTTGACGGCGTTTTCCAGCAGGTTGACCAGCACGCGCTCGAACAAGGCCGCGTCCAGGTGCAGCAGTGGCAGCTCGGGCGCCAGGCGCACCTCAACGCCGCGGCCCTGCAGGGTCTGTGCGCAGGCCGTGAGGGCGCTGCCCACCACCTCCTCCAGCGGCTGCCATTCGCGGCGCAGCTGCACGCTGCCCGATTCCAGCCGCGCCATGTCCAGCAGGTTGTTCACCAGCACGCTCATGCGCAGCGACGAGGCGCGGATGGCCTGGGCGATCTCGGCCTGCTCGCCGGTCAGTGCGGGCTGCGTCAGCGCCAGCGTGTCGGCCAGGCCCACCATGGCCGCCAGCGGGGTGCGCAGGTCGTGCGAGATGGCCGCCAGCAGCGAGTTGCGCAGCCGCTCGGACTCCATCTGCACGGTGGTGCTTTGCGCCACCTGGATGTAGTGAATGCGTTCCAGCGATATCGCCAGCAGCGAGGCGCAGGTATCGAGCAGCTGGCGCTGCTCGGGCGTGAGCAGCATGGCCTGGGCCGGCAGCACGGCCAGCACGCCGCGCAGGCGCATGGGCGCCTTCAGGGGCAGCATCAGCGCGGCGCTCGACGCCAAAGTGTCGGTGCCGCGCCCCGCCGCCTCGCCCTTGTCAAAGCACCACTGCGCCACGGCCATGTCCACCTCGGCGCTGGCGCCCGGCTGCAGGCGCAGGTGGTTGGCGTCGTCGGCCACCAGCAGCGCGCTGCGCGCGGCAAACTCGGCCTGCAAAAAGCGTGCGCCGATCTCGGCCACCTGCTCGGGCGCCAGCGCCGCCGAGAGCTCGCGCGCCATCTGGTAGAGCCCGCGCACGCGCCCCTCACGCTCGGTGGCGGCATGGGCCTGGGCGCGCAGGCCGGCGGTGAGCTGGCCGATCACCAGCGCCACCACCAGCATCACGCCGAAGGTGATCAGGTATTGCACGTCGCTCACGTCAAAAGACATGCGCGGCGGCACGAAGAAGAAGTCGAACATGGCCACGCCCAGCAGCGCCGCCAGCGTCGCCGGCCCGCGCCCGTACAGCAGGGCCACGCCCACCACCGAGAGCAGGAACAGCATGACGATGTTGGTCAGCTCCAGCACGCCGTGCAGCGGCGCGGCCAACAGGGCCACGGCCGCGCAGGCCGCCACGGCGGCGGCGTAGCCCTGCCAGCGCAGCCGGCCGCTGCCCGCCGGTGCGTCACGCGCCGGTTTGCCCCCCGCCTGCTGGCGCGGCAGGGGCACCTGCAGCACGTCCATGTCGGGGGTCTGCTCGGCCAGGCGCTCCGTCATCGACTGGCGCCAGGGCCAGCGCCGGCGCCCCTGGCGCCGGCCCAGCACCAGGCGCGAGAGGTTGTGCTCGCGCGCATAGCGCACCAGCGCCTGCGACACGCCTATGCCCGTGGGCGTGGCGGTGATGGCGCCCAGGTCTTGCGCCAGCTTCAGTACCCGCAAGGCCTGCTG
>JAFEES010000137.1 GCA_018240995.1 Pseudomonadota bacterium
GAAAGAGCTGGTAGATCCAGTCCAGCCGCGCGCCATCCATTTGCCCGGCATGGCGGGCTGCACGCGCGGCCAGCAGCAGGTTTTCCTTGACCGTGAGGTCGGCAAAAATGCCCATGTTCTCGGGCACGTAGGCAATGTTCAGGCGTGCAATCTGCGGTGTGTGCAGCGCCGTGATGTCGCGCCCGGCAAAGTGGATGCTCCCGCGCGAGGCCCGCCACAGCCCCATGATGGTGCGCAAGGTCGTGGTCTTGCCCGCGCCATTGCGCCCCAGCAGCATGGTGACCTGGCCCTTGGGCACGCGCAAATCCACGCCATGCAGGATGTGGTAGGCGCCGATATGCGTGTGCACGCCGCGCAAATCCAGCAGCGCGTCGTTCATGCCGCCTCCTTGGCCACGCCCAGGTAGGCCTCTTGCACCACCGGCGAGGCGATCACCTCGGCCGGCGGCCCGTCGGCCACCAGACTGCCGTTGGTGAGCACGATGATGCGGTCGGCCAGCTCGCGCACCACGTCCATCTTGTGCTCCACCAGCAAGATGATCTTGCTCGGGTCTTTTTTCAGCGCGCGGATCAGGTCCAGGATCACCGGCGCCTCGTCGTGGCTCATGCCGGCGGTGGGCTCGTCGAACATGTACACGCGCGGCTCCAGCGCCATCAACAGCGCCACCTCCAGCTTGCGCTGGTCGCCATGCGGCAGGCTGGCGACGGGGGTATCGCGGCGCTCCAGCATGGCCACCGAGCGCAGGATGGACTCGGCCCGCTCGGTGAGCCGGCGGTGGTCGCTCCAGATGCTCCACAGGTTCAGGCCGCGGCGATGCCGGCCATCCTGCCTGGCCTGCACCGCCAGGCGCACGTTCTCCAGCACCGACAGCCCGGGGAACAGGTTGGTGAGCTGAAACGCCCGGCCCAGCCCGGCACGCGTGCGCTGCGAGGGCGCCAGGCCGCCGAGCTCGCGCCCGTCCAGCCGCACGCTGCCGCTGCTGGCCTTGAGCTGGCCCGAGATCAGGTTGAAGTAGGTCGTCTTGCCCGCGCCATTGGGGCCGACGATGGCGGTCAGGGTGCCGGGCGCAAACGCGCAGCTCACGGCATTGACCGCCACATGGCCGCCAAAGCGGATGGACAGATCGCGGGTTTCCAGCATCTGTGGTTTGGTGGGTTGCTTGGTGCGTTTTGCGTTTTGCGTTTTGCGATGCATACACGACGCCGAACGCTCAACGCTCAACGCTCAACACTCAACGCTCAACGCAATCAACGCTTGTTGCGAATCGGCACCTGCATCTCTTCGGGCTTGATCTCGCGCACCAGCTCGGGCACGCCCCAGGCAAAGGCCGGGTCGTTCTTGATCTTGAAGTGGTACATGCTCTGCATGGCCTGGTGATCCTCACGCCTGAAAGTCATCTTGCCCTTGGGCGTGTCGAAGCTCATGCCCTCCATGGTCTTGATGAGCTTGTTGGTATTCGTGTCGCCACTCGTGGCCTTGAGTGCTGTGACGATGGCCATGGCGGCGGAAAAGCCCCCGGCGGTGAAGAAGTCCGGCGGCGCCTTGAACTCCTTGTAGTGCGCGGCCACCAGGGCCTCGTTCACCGGGTTCTTGGGGATGCCGAAGTAGTAGTAGGTGGCGCCCTCCATGCCGGGGAAGTTCTTGTAGCTGGCCATGGCCGGCAAGATGTTGCCGCCGGTGAAGACCTCGATGCCGTAGCGCTTTTGCAGATCCTGCGCCGCCAGGGCGTTGAAGGGCGGCGTGCCGCCGGCCCAGATGACCTCGATGGCCTTGCGCCCCGGCTTGTCCTTGAGGGCGTCGACCACGCGCTGTATGCCGGCGGTGAAGTCGGTGGTGGTCTGGGGCAGGTATTCCTCATGGACGATTTTTGCCTTCTTCAGCGCGTCCTTGAAGGCCTTCACGCCGTCGCGGCCAAAGGCGTAGTCCTGCGCCAGGGTGGCAATGGACACGCCCTCCTTGTCCATGGCCACGGCGTTGGCGATGGCGTCCTGGCTGCTGTTGCGCCCGGTGCGGAAGATGTATTTGTTCCACTTGTCGCCGGTGATGGCGTCGGCCACGGCGGGCTCGACCAGCAAGATCTTTTTGTACTCCTCGGCCACCGGCAGCATGGCCAGGGCCACGCCCGAGCCGGTGGGGCCGACGGCGATGTCGGCCTTGTCATCGGCATAGGCGGCGGCCAGCAGGCTCTTGCCCAGATCGGGCTTGCCCTGGTCGTCCTTCTCGATCACCACCAGCTTCCTGCCGTTCACCATCATGGTGCCGCCGGTGGCGTATTGCAGGCCCAGCATCAGGCCGGTCTGGGTCTGCTTGCCATAGGCCTCCAGCAGGCCGGTCTTGCTGTAGATGTGGGCAATCTTGATGTCGGACTGGGCCCAGGCCGGGGCCGACAGGCATGCGGCCAGGCTGGCCAGGGCGATCAGGGTGCGGCGTTGCATAGGTGCTTGTCTCCAAGGGTGATACAAGCCATTCGCACGTTTCGTGCCATGTCCGGCGCCTCTATGGAACCACACCGGGACATTCCACAACTGTCTATAACTCAGACAGATCGAATGGCCGAATTCCAGACAATCGCCTGATTACCAGACAGGGTTTTCCTCAAGACGCGCATACAGCGTGGCGCGCGAACTGGCCAGGGCGCGCGCCGCGGCCAGCTTGTTGCCCTGGTGCGCCCGCAGCGCTGCGGCAATGGCGCGCCGCTCCAGCTCGGCCACCTGCTCGGCCAGGGGGCGCAGCAGGTCGGCGTCAGCGTCGGCGTCACCGCGCACGACATCGGCTTGCGGTTGCAGGGCCGGCTCCACGCCGCTGTCGCGCAGCACCTGGGCCAGTTGCGCGGCGTTGATGGTCAGGCTGTCGCTGCGCATAGCGGCCTGCTCCAGCACGTTGCGCAGCTCGCGGATATTGCCGCGCCAGGGCTGGGCCGCCAGCAGGGCCAGCGCATCGGGCAGCAGCTCGGGCGGGGCGGTGCCGTTGCGCAGCGCCAGGTCTTCGCCCAACACCTCGACCAGGGCCGGGATGTCGCCGCGCCGCGCCCGCAGCGGCGGCACCTGGATGGGCAGCACATGCAGGCGGTAGAACAGGTCTTCACGAAAGCGGCCGTCGCGCACCAGGGCCGGCAGGTCGCGGCTGGTGGCGGCGAGCACACGCACATCCACCGGCTGCAGCTGGTTGCTGCCCAGCGGCTCGATCTCGCCCTCCTGCAAGGCGCGCAGCAGCTTGGCCTGCAGGTGCGCCGGCATGTCGCCAATCTCGTCGAGGAACAGCGTGCCGCCATGGGCCAGCTTGAACTTGCCTGCCCTGCCCTTCCTGTCGGCACCGGTGTAGGCGCCGGGAGCAACGCCGAAGAACTCGGCCTCCAGCAGGGTGTCGGGCACGGCGGCGATGTTGACGCTGACGAAGGGGCCGCCCGCGCGCGCCGATGCGGCGTGGATGGCATGGGCCAGCAGCTCCTTGCCGGTGCCGGTCTCGCCCAGCAGCAGCACCGGGCTGCTGGACTGCGCGGCGCGGCGCGCCTGGCGCTTGACCTCGGCGGCGGCGGGGCTGGAGCCTATGAAGCTGGCAAAGCTGTACTTGGCGCGCCGCTCGCCCGCCGCGCCCGTGGCCAGCAGCGATCTGCCGCGCTGCGCCGCCAGCTCGCGCCGGGCATCGTCCAGGTCGCGCTGCAGGCGCGCGAACTTGGCGATCAGCGGCTGCAGCGTGGTTTCGGGGTGATCGAAGAGCACGATGCCTATGGCGCCTATGACCTGCCCGTCGTCGCCCTGCAGCGGCATGCGGCTGACGACGAAGGTGCCGGCGCGGTTGGTGAGCAGATCCACCAGCACCGGCTGGCCTGTCTCCAGCACGCGGCGCATCTGAGTGTTGGGGATCACCTCCTCCACCATGCGCCCTACGAACGCGTCCACCGACTGCACACCCAGATCGGGCAGAAAGCGCTGGTAGCCCTCGTTGACCCAGACGATGCGCCCGCTCAGGTCTACCAGGAACATGCCCTGGCTCATGCTGGAAAACAGCTGGAACATGGAGCGCGCGGCCAGCTCCAGAATGCCCTGCGCATCCAGCGGCAGGGGCGAGGCATGGGGGGCGATCAAAGGCATGCGCCCATGGTAGCGGCCCCGTCCACCCTCAGCTCACGTCGTCGGCACTCTGGTGCCCATGCGCCAGGTTGCGGTTGGCCCAGCGGCGCAGCAGGCGCGGCAGTACCAGCACCGCCAGCACGATCACCACCAGGGTCAGCGACATCGGGCGCTGCACAAAGATCGCCCAGCTGCCCTCGCCTATCGACACCGCGTTCCTCATCTGCGCCTCGGCCAATGGCCCCAGGATCATGCCCACCACCACCGGCGCGGTGGGAAAGTCGAAACGCCGCATGAGCACGCCCAGCAGGCCCATGGCGTAGAGCAGGAACAGGTCGAACGTGCTCTGGCGCATGCCGTAGGCACCCACGGTGGCGAAGATCAAGATGCCGGCATACAGCTGCGGGCGCGGGATCTTCAAGAGCTTCACCCACAGGCCCACCATGGGCAGGTTCAGCACCAGCAGCATCAGGTTGCCGATGTACAGCGAGGCGATCAGCGCCCACACCAGCGCCGCCGAGCTGGTAAACAGCTGCGGCCCGGGATTCAGCCCATAGTTCTGGAACGCCCCCAGCAGCACGGCCGTGGTGTTGCTGGTCGGTATGCCCAGGGTCAAGAGCGGTATCAACGCCGCCGTCACCGTGGCGTTGTTCGCGGCCTCGGGGCCGGCCACGCCCTCGATGGCGCCCTGGGCACCGAACTCGGCCTTGTCCGCGCCCTTGGCGAGCTTTTTCTCGGTGGCGTAGCTCAAAAAGGTGGGGATCTCGGTGCCGCCGGCCGGTATGCAGCCAAACGGCGTGCCGATGATGGTGCCACGCAGCCAGGCGGGCCAGGAACGCTTCCAGTCGCGCGCCGTCATGTGCACCCGGGTCAGCTTGTTCTGCGACTCCTCCACCCGGCCCTCGTAGAGCGCGGCGTACAGCACCTCGGCCACGGCAAACAGGCCCACGGCGACGAGCACGATGTCTATGCCGTCCAGCAGCTCCATCTTGCCGCCGGTATAGCGCGCCGCGCCCGAGATCTGGTCCATGCCCACGCAGCCCAGGGCCAGGCCGATGAACAGCGCCGTCATGCCGCGCAGGCTGCTTTGGCCGAGCACGGCGCTCACCGTAGTGAAGGCCAGCACCATGAGCATGAAATATTCGGGGGGCCCCAGCTTGACGGCGAACTCCGCCACCGAGGGCGCGAACAGCGTCACCACCACCGTGGCCACGGTGCCGGCAAAGAACGAGCCTATCGCCGCCGTGGCCAGGGCCGCACCGGCGCGGCCGCTCTTGGCCATCTTGTTGCCCTCCATGGCCGTGACCATGCTGGCCGTCTCACCCGGCGTGTTCAGCAAGATGGAGGTGGTGGAGCCGCCATACATGGCGCCGTAGTAGATGCCCGCGAAGAAGATCATCGAGGCCGTCATCTCCACCTTGGAGGTGATGGGCAGCAGCATGGCCACGGCCACGGCCGGGCCTATGCCCGGCAGCACGCCCACGGCCGTGCCCAGGGCGCAGCCCACCAGGGCCCACAGCAGGTTGGCCGGCGAAATCGCCGTGGCAAAGCCGGCCATCAATGCGTCAAAAATTTCCATCACAACCACCCTGTATTCGTGAGGCCCGGCAGGTTGATGGCCAGGAATTGCGTGAACAGCCAGAACACCGGCGCGGCGATCAGCAGGCCCGTGACTACGTCCACGGCCAGGGCGCGCGGGCGCAGCAGCCCCTGCTGGCCATTGGCGCGGCGCAGGCCCTGCACGGCCAGCGCATAGCACAGCGTGCAGCCAAAGATGAAGCCCAGCACCTCGATCAGGGCGGCGTTCAGCAGCAACCCCGCCGACACCCAGGCAAATGGCACCAGCATCGCGCGCGGCGCGCCGCCACCGTCGGCCGCCTGGCGGTAGCCGCCGGTCAACGCCTCGCGCACCAGCAGCACACCGCACAGGGCCAGCACGGCCGCGCACAGCCAGGGCAGAAAGTTGGGCCCCACGCCGCCATAGCCGGCGTCCCCCGGAATTTGCAAAGCGCCCACGGCCATGCCGGCGGCCAACACGACGACGGCCACACCCACGGCGGCCTGCCAGGCGGGCGAGGGCACGCTGGCGTTTTCGGATTCAGGTGAAGAAGGGGCTAGCTCGGACATGGCTGCGGCCTCCGTAACAAATCAGGTACCGCAGATGCGGTTTTTTAAGGAAAAACAGCCTGAAACGCCCTATAGACGGGCGCTAGCAGCTATACAAATTGCTAGCTTCGCAAGCTGTCTTGGACTCCTTCCCCCCTTGGGGGAAGGCTGGGATGGGGGCTGAGCGTCGGCATCTTGCCGGCATGTGTGCACCAGCGGTGCCGGCCCCCACCCCGCCCCGCCCCCAATGGGGGGGGAGGGAGCAAGACCTGTCAGCCAACCATCCGCGCTCACACCATGCCGGACTTGACCATGGTGGCGCGCAGGCTGGCGAACTCGCTATCGACAAAGCTGCCAAACTCGTCACCGGCCAGCCAGGCGGGAGTCCAGCCGTTCTTGTCCAGCGCCTCGGCCCAGGCCTTGCTCTTGACGGCCTTGTCCACCATGGCGATCAGGGCCTTGCGCTGCTCGGCGTTGATGCCGGGCGCGCCATACACGCCGCGCCAGTTGCCGATCTCCACGTTGATGCCTTGCTCCTTGAGCGTGGGCACATTGGGCAGATCCTTCAGGCGCTTCGGGGAGGTGACGCCAATGGCGCGCATCTTGCCGGCGGTGATGTACTCGGCAAACTCGCTGTAACCGCTGCCGCCTATGGTGACGTTGCCCCCCAGGATGGCGGCCGTGGCCTCGCCGCCCCCGCGGAAGGCCACGTAGTTGATCTTGGCCGGATCCACGCCCACCTCGCGCGCGATCATGGCCGCGGCAATATGCTCGGTGGCACCGCGCGAGCCGCCGCCCCACTTCACGCTGCCCGGGTCTTTCTTGAGCTGGGCCACCACCTCGGCCATGCTCTTGTAGGGCGAGTTGGCGGGCAGCACGAAGACGTTGTATTCACTGGTCAGGCGCGCGATCGGCGTGGCCTGGCTCAGGTTCACTGGCGGCTTGCCGGTGATGA
>JAFEES010000138.1 GCA_018240995.1 Pseudomonadota bacterium
CTCTTGACATGGCGTCTGTTGGAACGGCGCCGGGTCCTGGGGGTGGCTTAACTATGGCCGGCGCCATCAACCACCTCCGGCTGCGTGTCTGGTGCGCAGCGCCTTCTCGATGGTTTCGGAAGGAGCGCCGCACATGATCGCGCTCAACTCCCTCACCGACTTCATTGGCGCCATTCAGGCAGTGCTTGGTTATGCGCCGCAACATCTGGAGCCAGGGCGCTTCTACCGCTTCGGCCCACGCAAATCTGGCTGGGCCAAACTGTTCGTCGATTGCCTTGGCGGCGTGTTTGGCGACTATCGCCAGAACATCAGTAGCCACTGGATGGCTCGCCAGCCACGGCACCAGTCTCATGCCGAATTGGCGTCCATGCGCCGCCAGATCCGCCAAGCAACAGTGGAGCGCGAAGCAGCACAACGGGCGCAGTGTGCCAAGAACGCCGAGCGCAATGCCCGCCTGTGGGCGGCATCTGTCCCCGCTGGGGATGCTGTGCGCTCCTACCTGGCGCAGCGCGGCCTGGGGGACTGGGCTATCCCGTCCTGCATCCGTGAGCACCCCACCCTGGCGTACTGGCACACCGACGACAACGGCGAGATTCAGCTCTTGGGGCGCTTTCCGACCATGTTGGCCCCCATCGTGCGTGACGGCGAACTGATTGCTATCCACCGCACCTATCTGACAGACGGCAAGAAGGCAGACGTTCCAACGTCCAAGAAGTTGACGGCAGCGTCCGCATCTTTGGCTGGCGCCTGCATTCCCCTGGCGGCCCCCCGGGGTGGCGTGCTGGGCATCGCTGAAGGCATTGAAACCGCCGCGGCCGCGTCGTTGGGCTCGGGCCTGCCCGTGGTCGCTGCGTACTGTGCCAATGCCCTCAGCGGCTTTCATTGGCCCCGTGGCATCGACCGCTTGGTGATCTTTGCCGACAACGATCTCGCAGGCCAACAGGCCGCCACCGCCCTGGCGCAACGTGCCGACAAGGCCGGAATCGACAACAAGACGTTGACGCCATCGCGCCCCGGCGCCGACTGGGCCGACGTGTGGCTGGAGGGTAAGCGATGAACAGCGACTTCAACATCCTGGCCGACGCGGCAGATGACGACGGCCTCGACAACCACCGCAACGCCCCCCGGCCTGATCCTGCCTGCCTGTATGGATTGGTGGGCGACGTGGCCCGAGCAGGCGGCGACACCACCGAAGCCAACCCCTACGCCGTCGCAGCAAACTTCATTGCCTTCATGGGTTGCGCCGTGGGCCGTGGGCCGTACATGCCCATCGGCAACACCTGGCACCACGCACGCATGTTCATGCTGCACATTGGGCGCTCAGGCCGTGGCCGCAAGGGTGATGCGGTATCGCTGATTGGCCGGATCGAACGCTCCCTCAAGGCCTTGAGCAAGGACTCCACGCCCCAAGTGCACCGTGGTGGCCTGTCATCCCGTGAGGGTCTGGTGTACCTGATCCACGATGGCTACACCGAGGGGAAAACTGAAGTCGAACCCATCCTCGACAAACGCCTGCTGGTGATCGAAAGCGAATTCGCCAACGTCCTGCACCAAGGCAAACGGGAGGGCAACACCCTGTCCGCAGCGCTGCGCGACTGCTGGGACGGCGTAAGCATGAAGCCCGCAACCAAGAGCAGCCGTCTTTGGGCGACTGATCCACATATCGCCATGGTGGGGGCTGTCACGCCGTCCGAGCTATTGGGCCTGATGGCGTCACGCGAGCTCACCAACGGCTTTGCCAACCGCTTTTTGATGTTCTGGGCCGAGCGCACCAAGATGCTGGCATTCCCCCGCGCCACGCGCCAGGAGGACGTGGATGCCCTGGCGGTACGCGTGCTGGAGGTGTTGCAGTTCTGCCAGGCCGAGCGCTGGGCCGACAAGGACAAGATGCGCGTGGAGTTGTCGCCAGACGCCCGCAAGCGCTACGAGGTGCTGTATCACAGCGAGCTCAACGACAACTCAGCCGGCGAACGCATCACAGCATTGATCGAGCGCCGTGCCCCCATGCTGCTGCGCCTGGCCATGCTGTTCGCCCTGTGCGACCTCACAACCACGGTGGAGGTGCATCACATCAATGCGGCGCTGGCCTGGGTGCGCTACAGCGTGGACTCCATCAAGTTCGTCTTTGGCAGCGCCGCCGACGAAGTGGAAGTGGCCGAGACAAACGACACGGCGCAAAAGATCGTGGACTTCCTGACTGCGCACCAGCGTGTGACGCGCAAGCAGATCACCGTGGATTGCTTCGGTGGCCATGTGAACAAAACCCGGATAGATGCGGCACTGGATGAGCTGCTGTCCTGCAACCCGCCGCGCATTACCGTCCAGGAGGAACGCAGCGGCCCAGGCCGACCGACCAAGTTCTACGAATTGGCTGCGAACAAAGCGAACTATGCGAACAACAAGCAACCGCGCGGGTTTGCGACAGATGTTGGCCTTCACGAAGAAAGCGAAGTAAGCGAACAAAGCCACCCCGACCCGGAGTTAGTTCGCCAAGTTCGCATAGTTAGCGATGCCTCAAAGCTGCCTGAAACCCGCGCCAGTCTTGATTCTTCGCTTACTTCGCATAGTTCGCAGGTCGTTTCTGAAAGCGAGGAGTTCTGATGCCCGCCTTCGCCCTCTACCTGGCGCTGCACCACGCTGGCCTGACCCTGGAAACCGACGGCCACAAACTGACGGTGACGCCTGCCAATCGCCTGAACGATGAGCTTCGTGCGGGCATCCGGCAGCACAAGCCCGCCCTGATTGAGCTACTCCAATCGGCGCACCACACCACGGGCCGCCTGCTGGATTGGGTGGTGGACTTCGACCTCAGCACCACCGCTGCGACCGCCATCCAATTCCGCAACGCCTCTTTGATTCTGGATGCCAGGGTGAATGCCGGCAGAGCTTCCATCGCCCCCCAGACACCACCGTCTCAACAGGAAACACACCATGACCCCACCGAATAAAGACGGCAAGAAAACGGCGGATCGCGGACCGGCAGGCCGCTTCACCAAGGGCAATCGCGCTTCCCCCGGCCGACCGGCTGGACGTGGCAAGGTGGCTGAGTTGCGTGACAAGCTGGCGCAGGATCTTGACCAGATCATTGCCGTGCTGCGCGCCCAGGCCCTGGCTGGTGACCCACAGGCCATCCGCATCCTGCTGGACCGGGTGCTGCCGAGTCTGCGGCCTGTGGAACTGCCAACGCCACTGAGCATGCCCGACGGCACCCTGGCGCAGCAGGCCCATGCCGTGGTGCAGGCTGCTGCCGATGGCGACATTGCGCCGAGCCAGGCGGCGCAGATCATTACTGCGCTGGGCGGAGTGGCCAAGATTGTTGAGACCACCGAGCTCTTGGCGCGTATCGAAGCCCTGGAGTCCAAACATGGCAAGTCTTGAGCGACGTGTCACCGTGCTGGAGAAGGTCACCACGCCGGTCAACGCCCCGAGGGTCGTGGTGCAATTCGTTCGCCCTGGTCATGGCACGGTGGCAATGCGTCACATGCCTTCGGGTCTCCGTATCGAACGCCAGGGCAACGAAAGCGAGGCGCAGTTCCTGGTGCGGGCTGCACTTGTGATGAAGGCAACGGAGACCGACCATGGCAACCAGTCTTGAAAAACGCATCGCGCTGCTGGAGACAGCACGGGTCAAATCCAACCTCAAGGCGATGACCGACGAGGAGCTTGGCGCGTACATCAAAAAGCAGGAGGTTGGCAGCCCTGCCTTTTACGACGCCGTGATTGCCCGGGTTCTCCGACACCGCAGCGCTTTTCCTGTCGTGGTCGATGACCCCGAACATGCAGGAGGTGGGCATGACATCTATTGAGCTGCGCATTCGGCGCTTGGAGGAATCCAGATCCAAGACCTTCCCGCGAGCCCTCACTGATGCCGAGCGGGCCGTACGTGTTGCTAATTTGCAGTCTGGCACACCAGTCCACGAAGCGGTCATGGCCATCTTCAAACGCAATGAGGATGCAAGGAATCAGAAACCGGTTGCGATGCCGAGATAGGTGTACTCCCGCCCGAGACACGCCATACAGCTTTGCATTGGGCGGTAATGCGTATGGCGGGGTTTTGGCCGACCGATTGGTATTTTCGGATCACATCCGATAGCGCATTGGCGCAGCATCCCGCTCTTTGATCAGCCTTGAAATGAGCCGGACGGTTACATCGTCCTCACGCTTTTCTGCGACATCCATCACCCGCTGGGCTTCTTCAAACCGCCCTTGTTCCCGGTAGAGCTCGGCCAGAGGGATGGCGTGCCAGCGCAGCGATTCACCATCGCGGCGGGCCAGGATGGCGCTGAGCCGCTCCATGTTTTGTTGTTGCTCTGGCGTTGGCTCGAAGGGTGGGTAGGTGAACGGACTGTCCGCAGGTCTGATGTACGAAGGCGGTTTGCGCTTGCGCAGCTTGTCCCACCAGGAGCGGTTGTCGGGGTGGGCCGCGTACCACTTCGCTTTGGTGGCCGCTTCCTTGGCATCCCGGTGTTGTCGGTAGCGCTCTCGGTAGCTGTGCGGCAAGTACATGTCCGAGGGACGGAAGGCTGGACGCGTCTGCCGCACCGATTTCTACAAGGTTTTTGAGAAGAACAAATTGCCCGCACTGACAGCGGCGCAGGCCTTCGTCGTTGGGCATGATCGAGCCGTCGCGCCAGCCATCCGTCCAGAACTCGAATGCCGAAAAGTTCATCGACATGTAGTTGGGCAAGGCGTATTGCGCGCCACAGCAGGGCGCGGCCACGATGCGAACGCCACGAACCATGGTCATGATGATCCCCCGCAGCTATTTGGATTGCGTCATTTCTAGCGCCTTCTGCCAGGCCTTTTCCTTCAGGGTGGCGCCGGTACCAAACCAGGCACTGTCCAGGCGGTCGCCCGACGATGGGCGAACATGGTCCACGTAATAAGTCACGGCACTGATGGCGCCCCACAGCGTGTCTTTGGCGGTAGGCAATTCCTGGCCAGGCGCGTGCCGGTAAGCCGACATCAGCTGCATCACTTCCTTGCGCTTGCGGTCTGAGATCGTTTCTTCCTTGGCCTCTTTCTCGCTTTGAATCAGCGACAGGAAGAACTTCTCTGCATCACTTTTTGATAACTTCGTGCCCGCCATCGGCATGAGTTGCTGCTTGAATTTTTCCCACGATTCATCCATCAGACCCAGATCATTCTTGACCTGCGCCGGGTTAAAGCGCAGGCTGTGAGCCACCTTGATGCTGCGCCGACTCTCTTTTTTCATATCGTGCACGGCAAAGCTCAAGGTGTTCTGGCACACCACGCGCACCGACGTGAAGGTGACGGTCGTTGCCAGCGTTTTGTCGCAGGACGTGGCCAGAAGCACATAGGCACCCAGCTCGTCGGCTGCAATGCCCGCCACGCCCGCTACCAGCCCCGTGCGGGCCAGGGCCCACACCTTGCGCCCACCATCCAGCGCACCTGCCGTTTCAAGTTGGTATCCGCGCTGCTCCACCAGGTCGCGGTAAAACTCCAGCACCTCTTTGGGCTGCACCACCTGGTAGTCGCCAGACACTACCGACAGCGCAGCCTGGGTGTCGCTGCGCGCCAGCACAAAGCGGTCGCTCATCACGTAGTTCTTGCCGTCCATCTGATAGTTGACCGGCAGCATCTCAATCTCCCAGTCCAGCCGGGCGGCTTTGACCCAGGTGTCAATGTCTTGGTCGGGCGGTAGGGCCTCGCCTAGACCGTGCCAGGGCCTTTCACCCACATAGGCCATGGCGGGTTTGCCGGTGGATTCGTCGAGGTCATGGCTCATGGTGAGGCTCCTTTCGGTTTTTTTGGTAAAGCGCGTCTGCACCGCGCCCAGATACCACCACCTTGCCCGCCCGCTGCAAGCTGCGCACCAGGCTCCAGGTGGTGTTCTCGATCACAGGCCCCACCCGTGCAAAGCCCAGATGGCGCGCAAAGCGCACGGGCAGCTCGGCCTTGCCCAGGCCCGCCGCTGGAATGGCGCGCAGCAGTTGCTGCTTGAGAAAGTCGCGGTCGTAGTTTTCGATCTTGCGGGCCACCAGGCTCAAATTACCGCGCTGGTTGGTTGCAACGCCATGGCGCACTGCCCGGCGAATGGCCTTGTCAATCGCCTGGGCCAGTGGGGCGCTGGTGCGGGCAAAACCCAGTTTGCGTGCAACATGGCGCACCAAGTGATCCCGGGCCAGCGCGCCCTGCTGCGCCAGCACGGCGCGGATAACGCACAGGGCCTGCTCTACATCCAGCGGTGCGTGGGGCACCACACCTGCCGCCGTTGGCGCGCCACCCGCTGCCTTGGCGGCAGGGGTGGCTTTAGCTTTTGGGCGGGGGGGTGCTCCTGCGGCTGCGGCCAATGCGTCCAGGTCGTCATCAAAGTCAAAAAGGCTGGTAGCGCCCGTGGGACTTACGTTTGCAGCTCTCTTTTTGGTGGCAGAAAGCGCTTTCTTCTGGGCCTTGAGTTGCTCTTTTTGCGCAGCCTGCTCCAGGGCCAGCGCGGCGGCACTGGGCGGCGGGTGGTTTTGGCTGAAGGCGCCGGGCCAGCCGCCGTGGGTGTGGATGGCGGCGTCCACCTGCGCCATCAGCGCCTGCGTGGCCTGCAGCGCGGCGTACACACGCAGCCAGTGGGTGATGTCGTCCGGGCTCAGGCTGCGCCCGGCTTTGCGCCGGTCGTCCAGCCATTTGTGCAGCACCTGGTAGCCACCAATGGTGTGCTGCCACACGGGCAGGCGCACATTGGCAAAGCCGCTGGTGGCGTTGATGTACACCTTGCGCACATCGCCCGACGGGTCGGCCAGGGAGCGCCCCTTTTCGGCCACTTTTTGCAGACTGAAATCAGTGCCAAAAAAGGCTGTAGCGCTTGTTGTACGCGCGCTAGTAGCTATTATTTTTGAAGCGTCCGGGTGCTCCAGCAAATGCCATTGCACCAGCTCGGCCCCGAGTGCGGCCAAGGCATCGAACACGGCGCGCGAGCCGGGGATGGGGATGCGCGGAAAGTCGGTGCGCAAGAACGCGGCGTAGCGCTGGCGGTTGATCGAGCTGCTGGAGAAAGACTACGGGGTAGTCGTAAAAAAGCCTTTGGGCGGGTCCTCTCGCAAAAGCTCATCCCGCAGCTGAGCGTGAGCAAGGCCTGCCGATACTGGGGCATCAGCCGCCAGGCGCACTACC
>JAFEES010000139.1 GCA_018240995.1 Pseudomonadota bacterium
CAGCTTGTGCTGCAAGATGGCGGCGGTGGAGGGGAAGACCATGTCCGGCGTGGACGTGGCGACGATGATCAGGTCGATGTCCTGCGCCTGGCGGCCCGCGGCCTCCAGGGCGCGCAGCGAGGCCTGCAGCGCAAGGTCGCTGGCGCCGACATCACGCTCGGCGAAGTGGCGCGCGCGAATGCCGGTGCGCTCCACGATCCATTCGTCGGAGGTCTCTATGCCCTGCGCAGCCAGCTGGGCCACCAGGTCATCGTTGGTCACGCGGCGCGGCGGCAGGTAGCTGCCGGTGCCGGCAATGCGGGAATAGCGTCTCATCAATAGGGGGCCGCGCCGCTCAGGGTGCGCGCGCTGCGTCTGCCGTGGCCAGCAGGGGCGCCGCATGCGCGACCCGCGCACGCACGCGGTCTAGCAGGTTGTTGCGGGCCGCATCATACGCCCGGTTCAAGGCCTGCTCGAAGCCAAGCACGTCGGCCGAGCCATGGCTCTTGAACACCAGGCCACGCAGACCCAGCAGGGCGGCGCCGTTGTAGCGGCGGTAATCCATGCGCCGCATCAAGGCGGACAGCACCGGGTAAGCCACCGCCGCCGCAAGCTTGGTGAAGATATTGCGCTTGAACTCCTGCTTCAGACCACCAATGATCATCGCCGCCACGCCTTCGCTGGCCTTGAGCGCGACGTTGCCGACAAAGCCATCGCAGACCACGATGTCCACCGTGCCCTTGAAGATGTCGTTGCCCTCGACGTTGCCATGGAAGTTCAGGTCGCCGGCGCCGGCCGCCGAGCGCAGCAGCTCGCCGGCACGCTTGATCTCCTCGCTGCCCTTGATGATCTCCTCGCCGATATTGAGCAGGCCCACCAGGGGCTCCTCGCGCTCTTGCAGCACCGACACCAGGGCCGAGCCCATGACGGCGAACTGCAGCAGATGCTCGGCCGTGCAATCGACATTGGCGCCCAGGTCCAGCACCGTGGTCGCGCCGCCCTGGGCATTGGGCAGCTGCGTGGCAATGGCCGGGCGGTCTATGCCGTCCAGCGTCTTCAGCAGATAGCGCGCAATCGCCATCAGCGCCCCGGTGTTGCCGGCCGACACCGCCGCCTGGGCCGCGCCGTCTTTGACCTGCTGGATGGCCACGCGCATGGACGAATTCTTCTTGCGGCGCAGGGCGACCTCCACCGGGTCGTCCATGGTCACCACCTCGGTGGCCGCAACCACGGTGGCGCGCTCGTGCGCAAACGCCTGCAGGCTTGCAGGCTGGCCAACCAGCAGCAGGCGCGCCTCGGGGTGTTTGTCCAGAAACTGGCGGCACGCAACAAGCGTGACACCGGGGCCATGGTCGCCCCCCATGCAATCGACAGCCAGTGTGATCATCGGCGGAGCATCAATCCGTCAGGTGGTCAGAAAGTCTTGGCACAGGCCAAAACAACAAAGGCCCGCGCTACGCTACATGTAGCAACGGGCCCAGCGTGGGAGCAGTCTGAAATCAGGCTTCGGACTTGTTCTTCAACACCTGGCGGCCACGGTAGAAGCCGTTGGGGCTGATGTGGTGGCGCAGGTGGGTTTCGCCGGTGGTGGGTTCCACGGCAATGCCGGGCACCGTCAGGGCGTTGTGCGAACGGTGCATACCGCGCTTGGAGGGGGACTTCTTGTTTTGCTGAACAGCCATGATCGGCTCCTAGGGTCTTGAAAGGGTTGGTAAAAAACGCGATCAGCCCATTAAAGACACGAGGGGGTTTCGCGCGAAGCCTGCCATTATATGCCAAATGCGTTTGCCCCCGCCTGGATCGGGCAGGGCATCAGCCTGCGGGCTTGTTCTTGTGCAGATCGGCCAGCGCCGCGAAGGGGTTGGGCTTTTGCGCATTGGCCTGCTCGAAATCCTCGTCGCTGGATGCCAGCTTCACGGCGGCGGGGCATTTCCTGTGCCGCGGCACCACGGGCAAGGCCATGATGAGCTCGTCTTCTATGAGTTCGTGCAGGTTGAATTCGCGGCTCAGCACCAGCAGGTCTTCCTCGCTCTCGCTGTCCAGCGCCTCGGCCGTGGCCTCGTCGGCCACGAAACGGAACTCGCGCTCCACCTGCAGCGGCACGTCCACCGGATGCAGGCAACGCTGGCAGGTCATGGGCAGGCTGGCACTGGCCTTGAGGCGCAGCCAGATCTGGCCGTCCATGCCATGCGTGCTGCGCAGCTCACCATCGACCATCCAGTCCACGCGCAGGTCGGGGTGCAGGCCCTTGCCCTCCTCGGCCAGGCGCTTGTATTTGAGCAGGGTGTCATGACCGGACAGGTGGCCGCCGGCCTTGGCGAAGGCCTTGACGTCCAGCCGGTCGGGAGAATGTTCCTTGGTCATGGCGGGCAGTGTAAGAGAATCGGGCCATGCTGCAATCCCCTTCCCCGCCGCGCACCCTGGTATTGGGATCGACCTCGCGCTACCGGCGCGAACTGCTGGCCCGGCTGGGCCTGCCCTTCGAAGTGGCCGCGCCCGCGGTCGATGAAACGCCGCTGGCGAACGAGGCCCCGCGCGCCCTGGCGCTGCGCCTGGCGCTGGCCAAGGCCCACGCCGTGGCTGCCGCCCACCCGCAAGCCGTCGTCATCGGCTCGGATCAGGTGGCCGACCTCGCCGGCGAGCCACTGGGCAAGCCGGGTAACCACGAGCGCGCCACGGCGCAGCTGCGCCGCATGCGCGGCCAGACCGTGGTCTTCCAGACCGCCGTGGCCGTGGTCTGCCAGGCCACGGGCTTCGAGCAGGTGGATTTGGCGCCGGTGCGGGTGCGCTTTCGGGCCTTGAACGATGCCGAGATCGAGCGCTACCTGCGCGCCGAACAGCCCTATGACTGCGCCGGCAGCGCCAAGAGCGAGGGCCTGGGCATCGCCCTGTTGGACGCCATAGACAGCGACGACCCCACGGCCCTGATCGGCCTGCCGCTGATCCGCACCTGCCGCATGCTGCGCGCCGCCGGCCTGGTGCTGCCATGAGCGCCGCCCCCGCCCTGGGCACGCTGTACCTGGTGCCCGCGCCGCTGGACTTCGGCTGCGACGACGAAACCGCGCTTTCCGAGGTGCTGCCCGACGGCACGCTGCGCCAGGCCGCGCGCATCACCCACTGGATCTGCGAGAACGCCAAGAGCTGCCGCGCCTACCTGAAACGCGTGGACGCCCTGCACCCCCTGGCCCTGCCCCTGCAACAGCAGCACATCACCGAGCTACCGCGCGAGGTACACAAGAAGGGTGACCATGGTGGCAAGGGCCATGCCAGCTTTGATGCCAAGGCCCTGCTGGCGCCCCTGCTCGTGGGCCAGGACATGGGCCTGGCCAGCGAGGCCGGCATGCCGGCCGTGGCCGACCCCGGCAGCTCGGTGGTACGCGCCGCGCACGAGCTGGGCGCGCGCGTGGTGCCGCTGGTGGGCCCGGTGTCGCTGCTCTTGGCGCTGGCGGCCAGCGGCCTGAACGGCCAGAATTTCGCCTTTGTCGGCTACCTGCCGCAGGACGCTCAGGAGCGCGCCCAGCGCATCCACGGCCTGGAGGCCCTGGCGCTCAAGAGCGGCCAGACGCAGCTCTTCATAGAAACGCCCTACCGCAACGCCGCGCTGTGGCAGGCGCTGCTGCAGCATCTGCAGCCCGGCACCCGGCTGGCCCTGGCCGCCGGCCTGACGCTGGCGCAGGCCCAGGTGCAAAACCGCAGCGTGCAGCAATGGCGCGCGCTGGCCGCACCGCCGCCGGACAAGCATCTGCCGGTGGTGTTTGCGCTGGGGCGCTGAAATGAATCTGTGTTTTCTCACGCCTACCCATGCCACCGTCATCCCCGCGTAGGCGGGGATCCAGTGCCCCCTGCCAAGCCTTCTGGCCTTTTGGATTCCCGCCTGCGCGGGAATGACGGCTGTGGTGCGGTCGTGGCGTCCAGGTTTCATGCCACGCGGGTGCCGCACAGCGCCATCGGTCACTGAAATAGCAGGGCCCGGCTCTCACGCCTTGGCGGTAGGCGGCTTCTTCGCCGCCGTCTTCTTGGCAGTGGCCTTTTTCGCTACCGTCTTTTTCGCTGTCGTCTTTTTCACGGCCGGCTCCGCCGCGACCCGCCGCTTGCGCGGTGCCGGTGCGGTCGGCGCATCCGCCTCTGCCAGCTCAATGCCGAACACATCCGCCAGGGCCGCATCATCCAGCACCCTGGCCTTGGACGGTTTTTTCGCCAGGGCCGGGGCCACGGCGGCCTGGGCCGTCAGCAGGTCGCCCGCGTCCACCTGGCGCAGGGTGAACAGCAGCTGCGGCTCTTCATCCAGGCGTGCACCCACGCCATAGAGCGTCGCGGCCACATGCTTGCACATGCCGGCCCAGTCGGGGCAGGAGCAGGCCATGTTGATCTGGCGCGGCGCCGGGAACATACCCGTCTGCGGCGCGCACATGCGCCCCATCACGGCCTGCGACAGTTTGCCCTGCAGCAGCTCGACCAGCGTGGCGATGGAGCCCGTGCAGTCCTGCACCAGCGCGCGCCACTGTGCCTGCGGCAGGGCGGTGATGTCGATGACGACCTGGTACAACGAGGAACCCATGACCCTGGCCGTGATCTTGCCCGGCTGGATCTGCAAGTCCACCACCGAGCCGTTGCGCACATAGGTACGGCCGCGCGGCAGGCGGTTTGCATAATCGCTGTAAGCCTCCAGGTTGTCACACCAGGCCTTGCCCCAGAAGGTCTTGGCGATGCCGCGCCCCTGCACCTTCACGGGGCTCCAGGCGTGCCCCGCCTTGGCGGCTTTTTGTGCCGCCTTGTCGGCCTGCGCACGGCGCGCGGCCACGGTGACATACGGTTTGTAGCTCCAGCTCCAGCCCATGATGGTTACCCCCCTGCCGCGTTGATGTCGAGTTTCACCAGATCCATGAGGGCGGCATCGCTCATCTCGGTGAGGTTGATTTCGCCGCCGCCTTCCACCACGTCCTGCACCAGCCGTTGCTTGGCCTGGATGAGCGCGTCGATGCGCTCCTCTATGGTGCCGCGGGTGATGAACTTGTGCACCAGCACGTTGCGGTGCTGGCCTATGCGGTAGGCGCGGTCGGTGGCCTGGTTTTCCACGGCCGGGTTCCACCAGCGGTCGAAGTGCACCACATGCGAGGCGGCCGTCAGGTTCAGGCCCGAGCCGCCGGCCTTGATCGAGAGCACGAAGAACGGCACGCGCTCGTCCTGCTGAAAGCGCTTGACCAGCTCGCGCCGCCGCGCCACGGGCGTGCCGCCGTGCAGCACCAGGCCCTCGCGTCCGAAGACGCCGCCCAGAAACGCCGCCAGCGGCGCAGTGGTCTCCTGGAACTGGGTGAACAGCAGCATCTTCTCCTGCCGCGCGGCCACGGTCTCGGCGATCTCGCGCAGGCGCGCGAACTTGCCACTGGCCTCGGGCGCCCAGGCGCCGTCGCCCAGCCATTGCGAGGGGTGGTTGCAGATCTGCTTCAGGCGCATCAAAAACGCGAGCACCAGGCCCTTGCGCTCCATGCCATCCGATCGATCCAAGGCCTGCTCCAGCGCCTTGACGGCCTGCTGGTAATGCGTGGCCTGCACGGCCGTCAGGCTGCACCAGGCAGAGACCTCGGTCTTGTCGGGCAGGTCGGCAATGATGCGTTTGTCGCTCTTCAGGCGCCGCAGGATATAGGGCGCCACCAGGGTGCGCAGCGGGCCGTACTGGCCGGTTGCGCCTAGGCGCTTGGCGAAGTCGGCAAACACGCGCTCGCTGCCCAGCAAGCCGGGGTGGGTGAAGTCGAAGATAGACCACAGGTCGGACAGACGGTTCTCCACCGGCGTGCCGGTGAGCGCAATGCGCGTGCCGGCCTGCAGTTTTTTCACGGCGCGGGTCTGCTGTGCGGCAGGGTTCTTGATGGCCTGGGCCTCGTCCAGCACCGCCAGGCGCCAGTGCTGCGCGCCCAGGGCCGGGCTGCGTGACAGCTGGCCGTAGGTGGTGATGACGAGGTCATGGGCGGCCAAGGCATCAGCATCGAGCGCCTGCAGGTCGGCGCGCGCCATGGCCGAGGGGTGGGCCAGCAGGCAGCGCAGGCTGGGGGCGAAGCGCTCGGCCTCCTGCATCCAGTTGGCCAGCAGCGAGGCCGGGGCCACCAGCAGGCTGGGGCCGGCCTGGGGCGCGGCCTTTTTCAGGGTCAGCAGCAGCGCCAGCACCTGCATGGTCTTGCCCAGGCCCATGTCGTCGGCCAGGCAGGCGCCCAGCCCCAGGCGCGTCAGAAAGTGCAGCCAGCGCAGGCCCTCCTGCTGATAGGGGCGCAGCTTGGCATGCAACAGTGGGCCGGGATCGACGGCGGCCAGCGCCGCAGGCTCGCGCAGGCCGCGCAGTGCCTCGGCCAGCCAGGGGCCGGCGCTGATGGAGCTCCAGTCGGGGTCGGGCGCATCCCCGGCCAGGGCCGCGCCCGAGAGCAGGCGCATGGCCTGCGCCAGCGGCATGCCGCCCGCGGCGTCCTGCTGCATCTGCTGAAAGCGCTCCAGCAGGGTTGAGAGGCGCCGCGCATCCACCTGCACCCACTGGCCGCGTATCCACTGCAGGCCGCTGGCGCCGCCCAGCAGGCTGCGGATTTCCTCGGGCGTGAGCGGCTCGCCGTCCAGGCTCACGTCCATCTGGAAATCCAGCATCGCCTCCAGCCCCAGGCCACCCGCGAGCTGGCCGCCCACGGCCGCGCGCACCCTGGGCCGCGCCGGGCGCCCGCCATGCCACTGCGCGGGCATGCGCACGACGATGCCGGCGGCCTCCAGGCGCGGCAGGTCTTGCAGAAAGCGCACGGCGTCGGCCACCTCCCAGCGCAGCGGGTGGTAGATCTCGCCCGCCTCCACCATCTCGGCGATCCACGCGCAGTCAGCCGCGGCGCGCTGCACCGGCGTCAACAGCGACAGCAGCTGCGCCTTCTGGCGCGTGCCGGAAAACTCCTTCAGCGCCTGCGACAGCGGCACATGCTGGGCCTTGCCATGCGCCGACAGCCGCGTGGTGTAGGTGGCGAGAAAGGCAAACGGCGCCTGCGGATCCTTGCGGTTTTCCGCCAGGTTGAAGTGCACGCGGCCGACCAGGTTCCAGGCCGGGTAGTGGGTCTTGAGGAACTCCGCCAGGGGCAGCCCGGCCGCCTTGCAGGCCGGGTGCAGCGCGCCCTCGAT
>JAFEES010000013.1 GCA_018240995.1 Pseudomonadota bacterium
ACAAGGCGCCCGCCGCCGCCGCCGTCATCAACGGCTTTGGCAAGAGCGTGGGCCTGCTGCAGCTGGAAGAGCTCGGCCAGCTCGAAACGCCCATCGCGCTGACCAACACCTTCTCCGTGCCCGCCGTGGCCCAGGCGCAGATCGCGCAGTGCATTGCCGCCAACCCCGAGGTCGGGCGCCAATGGTCTACGGTGAACCCGCTGGTGCTGGAGTGCAACGACGGCTATCTCAACGACATTCAGCGCATGGCCGTCGGCGCCGCGCACTACGACGCGGCCTGCGCCACTGCCGCGCCGGACATGGCCCAGGGAGCCGTGGGCGCTGGCCGCGGCATGTCCAGCTTCCAGGTGAAGGGCGGTATAGGCACGGCCTCGCGCGTGGCGCAGCTGGTCGGCGGCGCGCGCTACACCGTGGGCGCGCTGGTGCTGGCCAACTACGGCGTGCAGGCGAACCTGCTGTGGGGCGGCGCGCCGCTGGGCGCGCGCCTGGCGGCCGCGCCGGCGCAGGATGAGGCCGAGAAGGGCTCCATCATCATGCTGCTGGCCACCGATGCGCCGCTGGACGCGCGCCAGCTCAGGCGCCTGGCGCTGCGTGCGGCCGCGGGCCTGGCGCGTACCGGCTCGGTCTACGGCCATGGCAGCGGCGACATCGCGCTGGCGTTTTCCACCGCCTACACCCTGCCGCAGCGGCCCGCCGAGCCCATGCCCGCCGTGGCCATGGTGCACGAGGCGCTGCTGGACCCGCTGTTCCAGGCCGGCGCCGACGGCGTGGAGCAGGCCATCATCCATGCGCTGTGGCATGCCGAGGCCGTCACCGGCCGCGACGGCCACCGGCGCGCCGCGCTGCGCGATCTGCTGAAGGCCCTGCCATGAAGATCCTGGTTTCCGTCGATATCGAAGGCGTCGCCGGCGTCTACCACCCCGAGCAGACACGCGCCGGCAACGCCGAATACGAGCGCGCGCGCCGACTCATGGCGGCCGAGGCCAACGCCGCCATCGCCGGCGCGTTCGACGCTGGCGCCAGCGCCGTCTACGTGAACGACTCGCACGGCGGCTTTCGCAACCTGCCGCCCGACCTGCTGGACGCGCGCGCCGAGGTGATACAGGGCAAGCCGCGCTACCTCAGCATGGCCAGCGGCGTGGAGCTGGGCGTGGCCGGCATGGTCTGCATCGGCTACCACGGCCGCGCCCAGGGCCGGGGCATTCTGGCGCACACCATCAACAGCTTCGCCTTCGCGCGCATCGCCCTCAACGGCCAGGAGCTGGGCGAGATGGGCATCTACGGCGCGCTGGCCGGCGCCTACGGCGTGCCGGTGATCGCGGCCTCGGGCGACGATGTCTTCATCGCCGAACACCGCGCGCTGTTCCCCCAGACCCGCTTTGTGCAGGTCAAGCAGGCGCAGGGCGCCAGCAGCGGCGTGAGCCTGTCGCCCGAGAGCGCCTGCGCCGCCATTCGCGCGGGCGTGGCCCAGGCCGTGCCGCAGGCGGCGAGCGTGGCGCCGCTGCGCATGGCCGGCCCCGTCCAGGTCGATCTGCAGACCCAGACCGTGGCCCTGGCCGACCTGTTCTGCCAGTGGCCCACGCTGGAACGCGTGGCCGGCGACGCGTTGCGCTTCACGGCGCCGGACACCGAGGGCGCGGTGCGCATGCTCAACTGCCTGTCCGCCATGTCCTCAATGCTGCGATGAACGAACGACCCCCCACCCACACCGTCGGCATCCTGGCCGGCATGGGCCCCGCCGCGGGCGTGGACTTTGCGCGCCTGTTCGTCGCCGCCTGCGAGGACTGGCTGCACGCCCATGGCCGCACCGTGCGCGACCAGGCCTATCCCGCGCACTGGATGGCGCAGCTGCCCATTCCCGACCGCACGCACGCTCTGGCCGACCCGCAGGCGCCCCAGCCCCTGGAGGCCATGCTGCGCGGCCTGGAACAACTGGCCGGGCTGGGCGCGCGCGCCGTGGCCATGCCCTGCAACACCGCCCATGCCTGGCACGCTGCTTTGCAGGAGCGCGCGCCCCAGGTCGAGCTGTTGCACATGCCGCGCGAAACCGCGGCCGCGCTGCGCACCCAGGGCCTGGCGCGCGTGGCCCTGCTGGCCACTCAGGGCAGCTACCGCAGCGGCCTGTACGCCCAGGCCTTTGCCGAGCAGGGCATTGAATGCGTGCTGCCGGATGAGCAGGCGCGCGACTGGCTGATGCAGGGCATTTATGACGGCGTCAAGGCCGGCCGGCTGGCGCTGGCGCAGCAGCGCTTCGTCGCCGTGGGCGAGCGGCTGCGCGCCCAACACGGCGACATCGCCCTGGCCATGGCCTGCACCGAGATACCGCTGGCCCTGCCCCAGGCCAGCGCGGCCCAGGGCTGGACGCTGATAGACCCCACGGCCATCCTCGCGGCGGCATTGGCGCGCAGGGCCTACGCCGCCTGAGGCCATGCGCCTGCGCCATATCGAGGTCTTCAACGCCGTCATGCTCACCGGCAGCGTGAGCGCGGCGGCGCGGCTGATCAATGTCACCCAGCCGGCCGTGAGCCGCATACTGGCCCATGCCGAGCTGCAGCTGGGGTTTGCGCTGTTCCAGCGCGTCAAGGGCCGCCTCGTGCCCACGCAGGAGGCCCAGACCCTCTACCCCCATGTGCAGCAGCTCTTTGCCCAGCTCGATGAGGTGCAGCGCCTGGCGGCCGGCCTGAAGCACCAGCAGCGCCAGGACGAACTGCGCATACTCACCGTGTTTGCCCTGAGTGTCGAGGTGCTCCCGCGCGCGCTCGGCGCGTTTCGCGCCCAGTACCCGGGCGTGGCCGTGAGCATAGAGGCGCTGCACTCGCCGCAGATCGTGGCCGCGCTGGTGCGCCAGGAGGCCGACCTGGGCTTCGTCTTCACGGCCGCGGCCCACCCCGCGCTGCTGCAGGAGCACCTGGCCGACGCTCATATGCTGTGCGTGGCGCCGCGTGGCATGCTGCCCGTGGCCCTGGTGCAGAGCGGGCAGGTGGCGCTGGCCGACCTGGCGGGCAGGCCCCTGGTGCGCCTGGCCGCCAACGACCCCATTGGCACGCTGGTGGGCCACGCCTGCAGGCAGGCCGACGTGGCCTTGCAGGCCCTGTACACGGTGCAGACCTACCACGCCGCGCTGGCCCTGGCCCAGCATGGCCATGCCGTGGCCCTGGTCGATGCCTGCACCGCCGCCTCGGCCGACCGTGCCCGGGTCGATGTGCTGGCCGTGCAGCCGCCAATAGCCGTGCCGGTGCAGGCCCTGCGCCCGGCGCAGCGCCCGGCGTCTCTGCCGGCGGAGGCGCTGACGCGCTGCATGCGCGCGGCCCTGGCTCAGACGCTGGGCGCTTGAGCCTCAGGCGGCCAGCGTCTCGGCAATGGCCGCGGCCGAGCCAAAGGCCAGCGTGAAGCCCAGGGCGCCATGGCCGGTGTTGAGCAGCAGGTTGGCCGGGCCGTGCGCATGGCGCCCCACCAGGGGCAGGCCGGTGGGCGTGGCCGGGCGCTGGCCCGCCCAGGGTTGCGGATCGGTGAGCGGGCCGCTGTGGGGGAAAACGGCGCGCGTGGCGGCGCGCAGGCTGGCTATGCGCTCCGGCGGTATGTCCATGCCAAAGCCCACCAGCTCGGCCATGCCGGCCACGCGCACCCTGCTGCCCAGTCGGGCAAAGACCACCTTGCGCGCGGCGTCGGTCACGCTGACGCGCGGCGCGGCAGCTGGCTCGGCAGGCGCGTCGAAGGTGATGCTGTAGCCCTTGAGCGGATACACCGGCAGCGACAGCCCCAGGGTGCGCGCCAGCAGGTGGCTGGTGCTGCCCAGGGCCAGCACGTAGGCATCGGCCTCGACCGCGCCGGCCCGGGTCTGCGCCGCCAACACGCGGCCGCCGGACTGGGTCAGCCCGGTGATCCTGGCGCCCAGCACGAAGCGCACGCCGCGCGCCGCCAGCAGCGCGTGCAGGCCCTGGCAGACCTTGAGGCAGTCGGCCGCGCATTCGCTGGGCGTGTGGACGGCGCCGGCGATCTGCGCCGCGTAGTGCGCCAGCGCCGGCTCGATCTCGGCGCAGCGCGCGGGCGTGACCAGCTCCTGCTCGCAGCCCCAGGCGCGCTGCAACTCTACCTGGCGGCGCGCATCATCCAGCGCCGCCTGGCTGGCGTACAGCACCAGCTTGCCGGTGCGGGAAAAATCGCAGTCCAGCCGCTCGGCGCCAAGCATGCGTTCCAGCCCCGCGCGGCTGCGCGCCGCCAGGGCCAGCAGGGCGGCCGTACTGCGCTCGGAGGTGCTGCGGTTGCAAGCGGCCAGGAACTGCAGGCCCCAGCGCCACTGGTGCGGGTCGAGCCGGGGACGGATCTTGAGTGGCGAATCGCCGGCCAGCAGCAGCTTGGGCAACTGGGCCCAGATGCCCGGGTCGGCCAGCGGCTGGACATAGCTGTAGCTCAGCTGCGCCCCATTGCCGCCGCTGGTGCCCATGCCGGGCGCGGCCTGGTCGATCACCGTGACCTGCAGCCCCTGGCGCTGCAGCTCGTAGGCCGTGGCCAGGCCCACGATGCCGGCGCCCATGACACATACATGCATTGAAAAAAAGCTCTCGGATTGTGGAAGGCACCAATGTAGGGCGCGCACCGGTCATTGAACAATGCCGATGCGATCGACGGGCATGACGGGAAGTTATGGGTGGCGCATGACTTTTATGCATGGCCCCTGTCGCCAAAGGCATTGTTCAAGCGCGCGCGGGCTTCTTACAGTGCCGTCCTGTCGTCACAACAACCAACCTGCAAGGAGACACCATGAAACTCACCGCCACCCTGGCCGCCGTGCTGGCCACCGCCCTGGCCGCCACGGCCGCTCAGGCCGACACGCTGCAGAAGATCGCCGACTCGGGGAAGATCACCGTGGCCTACCGCGAGTCGTCCGTGCCGTTCAGCTACCTTGCCGGCGCCGGCGGCCCGGTGGGCTTTTCGGTGGAAATCACCAACGCCATCGTGGGCGCCGTGAAAAAGCAGCTGAACAAGCCCGGCCTGAAGGTAGACCTGCAGGCCGTGACCTCGCAAAACCGCATACCGCTGCTGCAAAACGGCACCGTGGACATCGAGTGCGGCTCGACCACCAACAACAGCGTGCGCGGCAAGGATGTGCAGTTCGCCATCAACTACTTCTACACCGGCACGCGGCTGCTGGTGAAGAAGAGTTCTGGCATCAGGAACTGGCCCGACCTGGCGAAGAAAAAGGTCTCCAGCACCACCGGCACCACCAACGCCCAGGTGATACGCAAGTACAGCAAGGACAAGAACCTGGACTTCGACATCGTGCTCGGCAAGGATCATGACGACGCCATGTTGCTCGTGGACGCCGGCCGCGCCGACGCCTTTGCCATGGACGACATCCTGCTCTTCGGCCTGAAGGGCAATGCGCGCAACCCGGCCGAATGGGAGGTGGTGGGCGACGCGCTGCAGGTCGAGCCCTATGCCTGCATGATGCGCAAGGACGATCCGCAGTTCCAGAAGCTGGTCAACGGCGTGATCGGCGGCATGATGAAGTCGGGCGAGTTCGAGAAGCTCTACAACAAGTGGTTCATGGCGCCGATTCCGCCCAAGAACCAGGCCATTGGCCTGCCCATGAGCCAGGAGCTCAAGGACAACCTCACGGCGCAGAGCGACAAGCCCGCCATGTGAGCCTGCCGGGGGGGCGCAGCGGGAATAATGCGGGGCCTGCCGTTTCCCGCCCCAAAGACCCTTTCATGCTCGCCCGCCACCAAGACCCCATCGCTGCCATCGCCACTGCCCCCGGTCGCGGGGCCGTGGGCATAGTGCGCGTGTCGGGCCGGGGCCTGGCGTCTTTCGTCCAGGCCCTGCTGGGGCGCACCTTGCAGGCCAGGCAGGCGCATTACCTGCCCTTTCCCGACGCCCGGGGCCAGCCCATAGACCAGGGCCTGGCGCTGTTCTTCCCGGCGCCGCACAGCTATACCGGCGAGGACGTGCTGGAGCTGCAGGCCCATGGCGGCCCCGTGGTGCTGCAGCTGCTGCTGGCGCGCTGCCTGGAGGCGGCGCAAGGTGCGCTGCCGCGCCTGCGCCTGGCCGAGCCGGGCGAGTTCACCGAGCGCGCCTTTTTGAACGACAAGATCGACCTGGCCCAGGCCGAGGCCATCGCCGACCTGATCGACGCCAGCACCGAGGCCGCGGCGCGCAGCGCCGGGCGCTCGTTGTCGGGCGAGTTCTCGCGCGAGATCCACGCGCTGCGCGACGCGCTCATCCACCTGCGCATGCTGGTCGAGGCGACGCTGGACTTCCCCGAGGAAGAAATTGACTTTTTACGCAAGGCTGACGCTCGTGGACAGCTATCCAATTTGCAGCAAACCCTGGGCGCCGTGATGCGGCGCGCGGGCCAGGGCGCGCTCCTGCGCGAGGGCATCAAGGTGGTCATCGCAGGCCAGCCCAATGCCGGCAAGAGTTCGCTGCTGAACGCGCTGGCCGGGGCCGAGCTGGCCATAGTCACGCCGATTGCCGGCACCACGCGCGACAAGGTGCAGCAGACGATTCAGATAGAGGGTGTGCCGCTGCATGTGATCGATACCGCCGGCCTGCGGGAAAGCAGCGACGAGGTCGAGCGCATAGGCATCGCGCGCGCCTGGGAGGAGATCGCCGGCGCCGATGCCGTGCTCTTCCTGCACGACCTCACGCGCCTGGATGCTCCTGAATACGTAGCTGCAGACGCCGATATAGCGGCCGACCTGGCCAGAAAATTGCCCGACGGCGTGCCGGTGATCGACGTTTGGAACAAGCTGGATGCCGGCGCCCGCGCCGCGCCCCAGGCCATCACCGGCCATGAGGCCGTGCATCTGTCGGCCCGCACCGGTGAAGGCCTGGACGCGCTGCGGCGCCAGCTGCTGCAGGTGGCGGGCTGGCAGTCGGCCGCTGAAGGGGTGTACATCGCCCGTGCGCGCCACATCGAGGCGTTGCGCGCCGTGGATGCACACCTGATGGAAGCGGCGGCGCAGCTGGCCAGCGACGGGCCGGCGCTCGACCTGCTGGCCGAGGAACTGCGCCTGGCGCAGAACGCGCTGAACGCCATCACCGGCGAGTTCAGCTCCGACGACCTGCTGGGCGTGATTTTCTCCAGCTTTTGCATTGGCAAATAGCGCCGGTTTCTTTGTAATCAAAGGTAATGCGTGCTTGTGCGGATGGCGCTGGCACGTTACGTTTGCGCGCGATGAACCTCGCCGCCATTCCCTCGCTCAAGGCCCAGCTCGCCACTTTGGTACAGGCCATTAGCCAGGCCGCCGCAGAAGACAGCATGGGCAATATGCTCAGCCAGGAGCAATGGGAGCTGCTGCTGCCCTACCTGCGCCCCATGGAGCTACCCGTGGGCCAGGTGCTGTTCGCCCAGGGCACGACCGAGCGCACCCTGTACCTGGTCGAAAGCGGTAGCCTGACGGTGCACTACGAGGACGAGCAGCAGCGCGTGCGCCTGGCCATCGTGGGCCCCGGCTCGGTGGTGGGCGAGGGGGCCTTTTTCTCGCACCGCCCACGCAGCGCCACGGTGCAGGCCGGGGCGCCGACCAGGCTGTGGACCCTGACGGCGATACGCTTTGCCGAATTTGCCAACCGCAACCCGGCGGCGGCCCTGCAGCTGGTCATGGCCATAGGCGCGGTGCAGGCCAAGCGCCTGAGCAACCGCCGCCGCCGCGTTGCATCCACCTGACAGTTGCGCGCCTTGGCCGGCGCCCAAGTCATTTAGGGGTGGCGCTGGAGCCGCTGCAAAGTACACTTGCTGACATATCTAGCACTTCTTCGCGAAGGCGGCGCATGTCATTGTTCAGTTGGTTCACTCGCAAATCCAAGCCCCAGGCACCGCGTGCGGCGGCTGCCGCAACCGCGGCCGCGGGCGATCAGGGCAAGCCCCTGCCGTCCGCCCAGGCGTCCTCCCCCCAGGAGCAGCTGCGCCGTGGTGAGCGCGGCGAGCGCCGCGAGCTGCTCTACACCGCGGTGCGCGACGCCATGGTGCGCGCCGGGGTGTTGTCCGCAGGTTACAAATTCAAGGTGTTGTCGCTGGATCAGCGCGGCTCCCAGTTCCTGGTGATGATGGATCTGGCGCCCGAGTTTGGCGCCGACATGGCGCGCCTGTGCGAGATCGAGACCCTGATTGCGCAGTCCGCCAAGACGCGCTTCGGCATTGGCGTGCCGGCCGTGTATTGGCGCACGAATGCGCAGATCGTGGTCGGCAGCGCGGTGCGCCAGGCCGTGGCCGCGGCGCCGGGGCTCAAGCGGGTGCCGGAATTCACGGCCGCCGCGGCTGCGGCCACGCCCATCATCGTCCCGGGCGCGCGCCCCGTCGTGGCGCGCCAGGCCGCGCCGGCGCCAGGCCCCGCCGCGGTGGTGCCGCCGGCCGCGCCCGAGCCGCCACTGGCGCAGGCACCGGGGACATCGCGCTTCGAACCCATTGAGGCCGACGAGGTGGCCGCCTTCAAGCAGGCCCTGGTGAGCGCCGCCGCACGCACACCGCAGCCGCCGCTGGAGCCGGGCGTGGCCACGCGCAGCGGCCCGCGCCTGCCGGCCAGCCCGGTGCTGACCGGCTTCGAGGACACGGTGATGCCGGGCCAGGATGGCCGCGGCTCCGACCTGAGCAGCACCCAGTACGGCGACCTGCGCTGAAGGGGTGGCCCTCAGTGGCCGCTGAAATCCACCAGCGTGAATAGCGGCAGCCCGCTGGCGCGCAGGCGTGCCGAACCGCCCAGCTCGGGCAGGTCGACGATGGCCGCGCCCTCCATGACGCTGGCGCCCAGTTTTTCCAGCAGTTTCTTGCCGGCCATCATGGTGCCGCCGGTGGCGATCAGGTCGTCTATCAGCAGCACGCGGTCGCCGGGTTTCACGGCATCGGCGTGCAGCTCCACGGTGGCGCTGCCGTATTCCAGCTCGTAGGTTTCCTCCACCGTGGTGAAGGGCAGCTTGCCCTTCTTGCGTATGGGCACGAAGCCCAGGCCCAGCTCGTAGGCCACGACCGAGCCGAGGATGAAGCCGCGCGCATCCAGCCCCGCCACCACATCGGGGCGCAGGGCGCGCTCCATGTAGCGCTGCACGAAGGCGTCGATGAGTACGCGGAATACCTGGGGGTTTTGCAGCAGCGGCGTGATGTCGCGAAACTGCACGCCCGGCGCAGGCCAGTCGGGCACGGTGCGGATGTGCTGGCGCAGGTAGTCGGTAACGTTGGGGTGGTGCATGGCGGGTGCTGGCCGGTGGCGCTGTGTGCGGGCGGCGCACAGTGTAATCAGCCGCGCAGTAGTTTTTCCTCGGCCAGGCTCAGGGCCGTGGGGTGGCCCGACAGCACCAGCGTGTCGCCCTCGGCCAGCGGCGCCGCGTCGTCGGGGCTGGACATGTGCCCGCTGGCGCGGCGCACGTTGATCAGGCGCGCGCCCATGGCATGCAGGGGCAGCGTGGCCAGGCTGGCGCCCACGGCGGCGGCGCCGGGCGGCAGCGTGATGGAGTACAGGCGCTCCTGGTCACGTTCGGTGACGGTGTCGTCGTCGGCGCCGTGGAAATAGCCGCGCAGCAGGCCATAGCGCTGCTCGCGCTGGCCCTGCACCAGGCGCAGCACGCGGCGCATGGGCACGCCCACCAGGGCCAGGGCATGGCCGGCCAGCATCAGCGAGCCCTCTATGGCCTCGGGCACGACCTCGGTGGCGCCGGCGGCCTGTAGTTTTTCCAGATGCGTGTCGTCCTCGGTGCGCACCACCACCGGCACTTGCGGCGCGTGGGCGCGGGCATTGGCCAGCACCTTCATGGCCGCGGCCGTGTCCAGGTAGGTGATGGCCAGGGCCGCGGCCCGGCCCAGGCCGGCGGCCTTCAGGGCCTGTATGCGCGTGGCATCGCCAAACACCACCGAGTCGCCGGCGGCGGCGGCCTGGCGCACGCGATCCGGATCCAGATCCAGCGCCATGTAGGGAATGCCCTCGCGCTCCAGCATGCGCGCCAGGTTCTGGCCGCAGCGGCCATAGCCGCAGATCAGCACGTGACCGCTGGTGTTGATGGCCTGGCGCGCAATGCTGGTCACCTGCAGCGACTGCTGCAGCCAGTCGCTGGCCACCAGCTTCATGACGATGCGGTTGCTGTACTGGATCAGGAACGGCGTGGCCAGCATGGACAGCACCATGGCCGCCAGCACCGGGTTCATCAGCGCTGGCGCCAGCAGCTGGTGCGCCTGCATCAGCGACAGCAGCACGAAGCCGAACTCGCCCGCCTGCGCCACATACAGCGCCGTGCGCAGCGACACCCCGGTGGTGGCGCCCAGGCCGCGCGCCAGGGCCACGATGATGGCGGTCTTGATGAGCAGCGGCGCGGCCAGCAGCAGCAGCACCAGCGCCCAGCGCTCCACCATCACATGCCAGTCCAGCATCATGCCCACGGTGATGAAGAACAGGCCCAGCAGCACGTCGTGGAAGGGGCGTATGTCGGCACCCACCTGGTGGCGGAACTCGGTCTCCGACACCAGCACCCCGGCGATGAAGGCCCCTAGCGCCAGCGACAGCCCGGCCAGCTCGGTCATCCAGGCCAGGCCCAGCGTCACCAGCAGCAGGTTTAGCATGAACAGCTCGTCGCTCCTGCGCCGCGCCACCAGGGTCAGCCACCAGCGCATCACGCGCTGGCCGCCCACCAGCAGCACGCTCACCAGCAGTGTGGCCTTGAGCAGCGCCAGGCCCAGCGCGCCCAGCAGCTTCTCGGGCGACGAGCCCAGCGCCGGAATCAGCACCAGCAGCGGCACCACGGCCAAGTCCTGGAACAGCAAGATGCCCAGCACGCGCCGGCCATGCTCGCTTTCCAGCTCGCCGCGCTCGGACATCAGCTTGACGACTATGGCCGTGCTGCTCATCGCCAGCGTGCCGCCCAGGGCCAGGGCGGTCTGCCAGCCCATGTCCCACACGCCGCCCAGCCGCGCCAGCAGCAGCAGGCAGGCGGTGAACGCCAGCATGGATATCAGCACCTGCAGCAGCCCCAGGCCGAATACATGGCGGCGCATGGCGCGCAGCTTGGGCAGGTTGAACTCCAGGCCGATGGTGAACATGAGGAACACCACGCCGAACTCGCCCAGGTGGCGCACGCCCTCGGAGTTCTGCGTCAGCGCCAGCGCGTGCGGCCCGATGAGGATGCCTGCGGACAGATAGCCCATCATCGGCGGCAGCCGCAGGCTGCGGCAGGCCACCACGCCCAGCACGGCGGCCAGCAGGTAAAGCAGCGTCAGGGCGAGCGAGGACATGCCCCATCCTAGCCCAGCGGCGCGCGGGCGCGCCGATAGAATTCGCCCATGCAGAATGCCCCAGCCGCCCATCCACCATTCAATGCCGAGCAGGCGCTGCGCCTGGGGCGCGAGACCTGCGACATCGAGGCCCAGGCGCTGCACGCCCTGGGCGCGCGTCTGGACGCGGTGTTCGTGCAGGCCGTGCAGCGGCTGCTGGCCACGCCCGGGCGCGTGATCGTCATGGGCATGGGCAAGAGCGGCCATGTGGGGCGCAAGATTGCCGCCACGCTGGCCTCCACCGGCACGCCGGCGTTCTTCGTGCACCCGGCCGAGGCCAGCCATGGCGACCTGGGCATGGTCACGCGCGGCGACCTGGTGCTGGCCATTTCCAACAGCGGCGAGAGCAGCGAAATCACCGTGCTGCTGCCGGTGCTCAGGCGCCAGGGCGTGCCCCTGATCGCCATGACCGGGGGGATGGAATCCGCGCTGGCGCGCCATGCCGACCTGGTGCTCGACTGCAGCGTGCAGCGCGAGGCCTGCCCGCTGAACCTGGCGCCCACCACCAGCACCACGGTGCAGCTGGCCATGGGCGACGCGCTGGCCGTGGCCCTGCTGGACGCGCGCGGCTTTCGCCCCGAGGACTTCGCCCGCTCGCACCCCGGCGGCGCCCTGGGCCGCCGGCTGCTGACCCATGTGCGCGACGTGATGCGCAGCGGTGCGCAGGTGCCGCGCGTGGCGCCGCTGGCCGACTTCAGCACCCTGATGCGCGAGATGAGCGCCAAGGGCCTGGGCGCCTCGGCCATCGTCGATGAGAATGATCGCCCCCTGGGCATCTTCACCGACGGCGACCTGCGCCGGCGCATAGAGGCCGGCAGCGACCTGCGCGGCATGCTGGCCCGGGACGTCCTGCATGCCAACCCGCGCACCATTGGCGCCGAGGCGCTGGCCGCCGACGCGGCGCAACTCATGGAGCAGCACTCCATCACCAGCGTGCTGGTCACCGACGCGGCCGGCCGGCTGGTGGGCGTGGTGCATATCGGCGACCTGATGCGCGCCAAGGTGATCTGATGAATGCCGCACTGCCCCCCCTGCAGCCCGCGCTGCGCTTCGCCCCCGAGCTGTTGCTGCGCGCCCAGGACGTGCGCGTGGCGTTTTTCGACGTGGACGGCGTGCTCACCGACGGCGGTCTGTATTTCTCCGAGGCCGGCGAGACCCTCAAGCGCTTCAACACCCTGGACGGCCATGGCCTGAAGCTGCTGCAGCAGGCCGGCATCACCCCGGCCGTGATCACCGGGCGCGACTCGCCCGCGCTGCGCCTGCGCCTGGCGGCCCTGGGCGTGACGCATGCGCGCTTCGGCACCGAGGACAAGCGCCCCGCGGCCGAGGCCATCCTGGCCGAGCTCGGGCTGGACTGGGCCCAGGCCGCCGCCATGGGCGACGACTGGCCCGACCTGACCGTGATGCGCCGCGCGGCCTTCGCCTGCGCGCCGCCGCAGGCCCAGGCCGAGGTGCGCGCCGTGGCCCACCATGTCACCGCCGCGGCCGGCGGCGCGGGCGCGGCGCGCGAGCTGTGCGACCTGCTGCTCGTCGCCAGCGGCCGCTACGCCAGCCTGCTGGCCGCACACAGCGCATGATCACGCGCCTGCGCCGGGCCTGGGAGCGCCTGTCCATCTACCTGCCCGTGCTGCTCATGGGCCTGCTGGCGCTGGGCACCTGGTGGCTGGTGCGCAACGCGCCCCAGCCGCAGCAGGCGGCGTCGGAGCGCCCGGCGAACCATGAGCCCGACTATTTCATGCGCGACTTCTCGGTGCAAAACTTCGACGCCACGGGCCGCCTGCAAAGCGATATCCGCGGCACGCTGGCGCGCCACTATGCCGACACCGACACCATGGAGATCGACCAGGCACGCATGCGCTCGGTGAGCCCCGACGGGCGCGTGACCAAGGGCAGCGCCAACCGCGCGCTGACCAATGCCGACGCCAGCGAGGTGCAGCTGTTCGGCAACGCCATCATCACGCGCGAGCCCCTGGCACGCAAAGGTCAGGCGCCGCTGCCGCGCTTGGAATTCCGCGGCGAGTTCCTGCACGCCTGGGTGAACGACGAGCGCGTGCGCTCCAACCAGCCCGTCACACTCAAGCGCGGTGCCGACACCTTCACCGCCGACAGCATGGACTACGACAACCTGGATCAGATCCTGAACCTGCGCGGGCGCGTGCATGGCATCTTGCTGCCGCCGCGCCGCTGACCACCGCAATGGCCGAACGCCCCCTGGTCTTCATCACCGGCGCCTCCAGCGGCATAGGCCGGGCGCTGGCCGGGCGCTACCACCGCGCGGGCTGGCGCCTGGCCCTGGTGGCGCGCCGTGATTTTGAGATGAAAACCTGGGCTGAGGCCCATGGAATAAGTGCAGACAGCTATGCAATTTATGGCGCCGACGTGGCACAACCGCAGAGCATCATCGCCGCGGCCCAGGCCTGCATGGCGCACCAGGGGCTGCCCGAGGTGGTCATTGCCAATGCCGGCATCAGCGTCGGCATGGACACGGCCGAGCGGGGCGACCTCGACGTCATGGCGCAGGTCTTTGCCACCAACAACCTGGGCCTGGCCGCCACCTTCCACCCCTTCGTGGCCGCCATGGCCGCGCGCGGCAGCGGGCGCCTGGTGGGCATGGGCAGCGTGGCCGGCATACGCGGCCTGCCCGGCCATGGCGCCTATTGCGCCAGCAAGGCGGCGGTGATCAGCTACTGCGAAAGCCTGCGCGGCGAGCTGCGCGCCAGCGGCGTGTGCGTGGTGACCATTTGCCCGGGCTACGTGGACACGCCGTTGACGCGCCAGAACCGCTACAGCATGCCTTTTTTGCTGACGCCCGAGGCCTTTGCGGATCGCGCCTTCCAGGCCATAGAGGCGGGGGCGAGCTACCGCGTCATTCCCTGGCAGATGGGCGTGGCGGCCAAGCTGCTGCGCCTGTTGCCCAACGCCTGGTTCGACCGCCTGCTGCAGGGGCGGCCGCGCAAGCACCGGCAGGGGCAGGGGCGCACATCCTGAAAAAACGCAAGGCTCCCGAAGGAGCCTTGCTGCAAATTTTCTGCGGGGCGCCGTGCGCCCCCGGCAATCAGTAGCCGCCGCGGTCGCCGCCGCCGTAACCACCACCGCCGCCGCCATAGCCGCCACGGCCACCGCCGCCGCCACCGCCGCCGCGTGGGCCCGAGCCATAGGGGCTGCGAAAGCCCCCTTCGCCACGGCCACCGCCGCCGCCGCCCGCGCCACGGCCACCGCCGTAGCCACCACCACCGCCGCCGCCGCCGCCGCCGTAGCCGCCACCGCCGCTACGCGGGGGGCGGGGCTCCATGGGGCGCGCCTCGTTCACGACGATGGCGCGGCCGCCCAGGGGCTGACCGTGCATGCCGTTGATGGCCGCCTGAGCCTCGGCATCGCTGCCCATTTCTACGAAGCCAAAGCCCTTGGAGCGACCGGTGTCGCGCTCCATCATGACCTTGGCGCTGCTCACGGTTCCGAATTGGCCGAAGGCCTGCTCCAGATCCTGGTCGCGCACCGAGTACGGCAGGTTGCCGACGTACAGCTTGTTGCCCATCAAGGGACTCCTGAAAAACAATTGATATGAGCGACGGAGTCCCGAACCCGCAGCCAGTTGATCACAAAGACGCCCTATGCGCGAAAACTGACGGATCACCGCAACACTGATGAGGGTCGCCCCGCACCAACGGTGATTATGTTGCAAAAATTCCGGGCAAATACAAGAGGGTTTGCGCGTTCATGTGACCGATAAGCCGAAAAAAAAGGGCCTCGCGGCCCCTTGTCTGATCGAGATCAGTAGTTGGAACGGCCACCGCCGTAGCCGCCGCCGCCGTAGCCGCCGCCATTGCGGCCACCGCCGTAGCCACCGCCGCCGCCAAAGCCGCCACCGCTACGCGGGGGGCGGGGCTCCATGGGGCGCGCTTCGTTGACCACCAGGTCACGGCCGCCAAAATTCTGGCCATGCACGCCCTGGATGGCGGCCTGGGCCTCGGCATCGCTGCCCATCTCGACGAAGCCGAAGCCCTTGGAGCGGCCGGTATCGCGCTCCATCATGACCTTGGCGCTTTGCACGGCGCCGAACTGGCTGAAGGTCTGCTCCAGATCCTGGTCGCGGAAGGAATAGGGCAGGTTGCCCACGTAAAGTTTGTTGCCCATGACGGGACTCCTAGAAAAAAACATGAAACGCGATGGAGCCCGACGCAATCAGCAAACCTGTGACGACTTCAAAGACGCGAAACTGACCAGACACCGCAAGGCGCCATTCCTGCAAGGCGGAAGGGCGCGGCCATTATCAAGTATCCCTATGGCAAAAAAATCGTGATTAGTGCGTAGCTGCAACACTTTCAAGGGTATTTACGGGGTTTTTTGGCCGGCAGGCCCGCCCGGGCGGCAGCCGCTACAATGGCCGCTCGTTCATGGGGAGTAGCCTGCCTGCGCGCGCCGATGGTGCCGCAGGAGGCATGCATCAACAGACTTGGCGCCCTCTGGGGGCCATGGTGCATGAGGCGCGTCGCAACGGCGTGCTGGGCGAGACCATTGACCGTGCACCGATCCATCAGGCCGGAGTCGGGGCGTGGTCAATGCTGTCCGCAATCTTCCGGCCGGAAATCCTTTGCACATCGTCCTGCTATGGAAGCCTTTCTCATCTCCACCTCCATCGTCGCCCTCGCAGAAATGGGCGACAAGACCCAGCTGCTGTCCCTGGTGCTGGCGGCGCGTTTTCGCAAGCCCTGGCCCATCGTGCTGGGCATTCTGGTGGCCACGCTGGCCAATCATGCGCTGGCCGGGGCCGTCGGCGCGTGGGTGACCACGGTACTGGGGCCGCAGGCGCTGCGCTGGGTGCTGGGCCTATCGTTCATCGCCATGGCGGTGTGGATGCTGATCCCCGACAAGCTCGACGATGACGGCGAGGGCAAGGGCGTGCGCCTGGGCGTGTTCGGCACCACCGTGGTGGCCTTCTTCATCGCCGAGATGGGTGACAAGACGCAGATTGCCACCGTCATGCTGGCGGCGCAGTACAACGCCTATCTGTGGGTGGTGGCCGGCACCACGCTGGGCATGATGATTGCCAACGCACCCGTGGTCTGGCTGGGCGACCGCCTGGTCAAGAAGGTACCGATACGCCTGGTGCACATCATCTCGGCCGTGATTTTTCTGGTGCTGGGTCTGCTGGCGCTGTTTGTGCCGCAGGCCACGCCTTTGGCATAATGCCCGCCAGACGCGCCGATTTGCTACCGCTTGCGGGCGCTTTATAAATTCAGCTAAAGACATGACCGATGGATGCATGACCCGGCCTCGTTTTTAGCGACAGCCGGGTTTTTTCATGTCGTTCATCGCCACACCGCAATCCATGCACTTTGCCGAGGCCCTGCGCTTGCAGTCGGGCGCCTCGATACGCGACTACACCCTGGCCTACGAGACCTACGGCGAGCTCAACGCCGCGCGTGACAACGCCGTGCTCGTGTGCCACGCGCTCAACGCCTCGCACCATGTGGCCGGCATGTACGAGGGCCAGCCCAAGAGCGAGGGCTGGTGGGACAACATGATTGGCCCTGGCAAGCCGCTAGATACCAACCGTTTCTTCGTCATCGGCATCAACAACCTGGGCTCCTGCTTTGGCTCCACCGGGCCGATGCACAAGCATCCGGATACCGGCGAGGTCTATGGCGCCGACTTCCCCGTGGTGACGGTGGAGGACTGGGTCAACGCCCAGGCGCTGCTGCTCGATCGCCTGGGCGTTGCGCAACTGGCCGCGGTGATGGGCGGCAGCCTGGGCGGCATGCAGGCGCTGTCCTGGACGCTGCAATACCCGGAGCGCGTGCGCCACGCCGTGGTGGTGGCCAGCGCGCCCAATCTGACGGCCGAGAACATCGCCTTCAACGAGGTGGCGCGCCGCGCCATCGTCACCGACCCGGACTTTCACGGCGGGCATTTCTACCGCCATGGCGTGATCCCGCAGCGCGGCCTGCGCATCGCGCGCATGATCGGCCACATCACCTACCTGAGCGACGACGTGATGAACGAGAAGTTCGGCCGTCAGCTCAGGGAGGGCATGGACCTCAAGTACAGCACCCAGGACATAGAGTTCCAGATCGAGAGCTACCTGCGCTACCAGGGCGACAAGTTCAGCGAGTATTTCGATGCCAACACCTATCTGCTCATCACGCGCGCGCTGGACTACTTCGACCCCGCGCGTCGGCATGGCGGCAACCTGGCCCAGGCCCTGGCCGTGGCGCGTGCCAAATTTCTGCTGGTGAGCTTCAGCACCGACTGGCGCTTTTCGCCCCAGCGCAGCCGAGAAATCGTGCAGGCGCTGCTGGAGAACCGCCGCGACGTGAGCTACGCCGAGATCGACGCCCCCCATGGTCATGATGCCTTTTTGCTCGATGACGCCCGATATATGAGCGTGGTACGCTCTTATTTCGATAGTATTGCCAAGGAGCTGCAGGGAGAACAACCATGAGCGACCACGCCACCATGCAAGCCATTGCACGCCTGGTACCCCAGGGGGCGCGCGTGCTGGATCTGGGCTGCGGCGACGGCGCCCTGCTCGACCTGCTGCAGCGCGAACGCGGCTGCAGCGGCTACGGCATAGAGCTGGCCGACACCAATGTGCTGGCCTGCGTGCGCCGCGGCGTCAACGTCATCCAGCTGAACCTGGACGAGGGCCTGGCCATGTTTGGCGACAACAGCTTCGACGTGGTGCTGCAGATCGACACCCTGCAGCATCTGCGCAATGCCGAGGTCATGCTGCGCGAGACGGCGCGCGTGGGCCAAAGCGGCATCGTCGCCTTTCCCAACTTTGCGCACTGGCCGAACCGCCTGTCGGTGCTGCGCGGACGCATGCCGGTCACGCGGCGCCTGCCCTACCAGTGGTATGACACGCCCAACATCCGCGTCGGCACCTACAAGGACTTCGAGGTGCTGGCGTACAAGAACAAGCTGCGCATCCTGGACGCCTTCGGCCTGCAGGACGGGCGCGAGGTGCGCTGGCTGCCCAATGCACTGGCGGGCACGGCGGTGTTCCGCTTCGAGCACGACTGACAAACCCCGTGGCGCAGACCCTGGCCTTGGGGTAAAAAGGCCGTCTCACATCTTCTTGCTGCCCCATGCTGCCCCTTGATGTGCCCACCATGCTGCTGATGACGGCGGCAGCCTCCGCCACCATGGCGCTGTCCATGGCCGCCGTTCGGCCCGAGCGGCGCGAAGGCATGGGCCTGTGGGCACTGGCGCTGGTGCTGCACACCATTACCTATCTGCTGTTCACGCTGCGCGGCGCGGTGCCCGCCTGGGCCAGTGTGGTGCTGGCCAATACCCTGCTGGCCGGCACCTTTGCGCTGGCGCTGGCGGCCGTGCGCCAGTTTCAGGGCCATGGGCTGCCCTGGCGCCGCATGCTGGTGCCGGTGCTGGCCATGGCGCTGCTGTTTGCCTGGTTCCAGGACGACTACCGCGCCTGCGTGATCGTCGCCGGCGTGGTGCCGCCGCTGCAGGTGGCCCTGGTGCTGTGGGCGCTGTGGCGGCCCAAGCCGCCGGCGCAAATGCGTGGCGCCGTCTTGCTGACCGCGGGGCTGGGCCTGCAGGCCGTGCTGCTGGCGGTGCGCGGTGCGCTGGCCGCCCTGCACAGCATCCCCACCCAAGGCCTGCTGCGCACCGATGGCGTGCAGTCGCTGACCTTCATGGCGGCCTTTGTCGTGGTCATCCTGGCGTCGCTGGGCTTCATCCTGATGGCCAAGGACAGGGCCGACGCCAACAACCATTACTTTGCCACCCGCGACGCCCTGACCGGCCTGTTCAACCGCCGCGCCCTGCTGCTGGCGGCGCGCCGCGACGTGGCTGTTGCCGCACGCTCGCATGAACCCTATGCGCTGATGATGGTGGACATAGACCATTTCAAGGCCGTCAACGACGGCCATGGCCACCAGGTGGGCGACCAGATCCTGTGCCATGTGGCGGGCCTGCTCAGCGCCAGGCTGCGCGCCCAGGACATGGTGGGGCGCTACGGTGGCGAGGAATTCCTGGTGCTGCTGCCCAACACCGCGCAGCAGGCCGCCGCCGAGCTGGCCGAAACCCTGCGCAGCGCCGTGGCCCAGTGCCCCTGTGCGCGCGAGGGCTGCGCCATCACCGCCACGGTGAGCATTGGCGTGTGTGGCGGCCAGCTGCATGGCACCGAGGACTGGGAGCGACTGCTGCGCTGCGCCGACCAGGCGCTGTATGCCGCCAAGGCCGCCGGGCGCAACCGGGTCGTGTCCGGCCGCTTTGTGCCCGAGGCCGCGCAGCCGCTGGCAACTCCCGTGATCTGACTGGCCCCAAGGGGTCTTGGCCTTGGCGTATCCTGCCTGCTTTGTGCATTGCCAGAGGACAGCCATGACCGCCCGCCTGCCCACCCCCGCCCTGGACACCGCCCTCGCCCTGGAGCGCGTCAGCAGTGCCTGGGATGAAGACATCCTGAAGCAGCTCACCGACTACATCCGCATCCCGGCCAAGTCGCCGGGCTTTGCGCCCGACTGGGAGCAGCAGGGCCATCTGGAGACCGTACTGCGCAACGCCGCGCAATGGGTGGAGGCGCAGAAGGTCAGCGGCCTGTCGCTGGAGATCGTGCGCCTGCCCGGGCGCACGCCGGTGCTGTTCTTTGACATCCCCGCGCACCAGCACAGCGGCAGCGACACCGTGCTGATGTACGGCCACCTGGACAAGCAGCCCGAGTTCGAAGGCTGGCGCTCAGACCTGGGGCCGTGGAGCCCGAAGTACGAGGACGGCCGGCTCTACGGCCGTGGCGGCGCCGACGACGGCTATGCGGTGTACGCCAGCATCGCCGCCGTGCAGGAATTGAAGCGCCAGGGCGTGCCGCACCCGCGCATCGTCGGCCTGATCGAGACCTGCGAGGAAAGCGGCTCCGCCGACC
>JAFEES010000140.1 GCA_018240995.1 Pseudomonadota bacterium
AGCACGATCTGGCTCAATCCCGCGTCCTGCAGAAAGCGCGCCTTCTCGGGCGTGCGGATGTCGGTCTGGGTGCTGGCGTGCAGCTGTATCGGCGGCAGGTCGAGTTCCAGCAGGCCCATATCCTGGATGATGAGGGCGTCGGCCCCGGCCTCGTACACCTGCCAGGCCATGCGACGCGCGTCGTCGAGCTCATCGTCGCGCAATATGGTGTTGAGCGTGATGAAGATGCGGCTGTTGAAGCGGTGCGCGTGCTTGATCAGCCGCTCCAGGTCGCGGATGTCGTTGCCCGCCGTGGCGCGCGCGCCAAAGGCCGGGCCGCCGATGTAGACGGCGTCGGCGCCATGGTCGATGGCGGCCATGCCGATGTCGGCGTCGCGCGCGGGAGAAAGCAGTTCAAGCAGATGGGGCTGGAGAGACATAGGGGGCGGATTATCCCAGCGCGGCTACATTTGCGCCTTGCCCCCATACCTGCCACGCCCATGTACCTGCCGCCGCAATTCGAGTCCAAGGATCGCGCCCATGCCCTGGCGCTGATGCGCGCGCACCCCTTTGCCAGCCTGATAGGCAACGACGACGAGGGCTTTCCCTTCGTCACCCACCTGCCGCTGCATGTGCGCGAGGGCGCCGATGGCGCGCTGGTGCTGCTGGGCCACTGCGCGCGCGCCAATCCGCATTGGCGCTACCTGCGCGCGCGGCCCGAGGCACTGGTGACCTTCCAGGGCCCGCATGCCTACCTGTCGCCGGCCGTCTACCCCGACCTGGCGCGCGTGCCCAGCTGGAACTACCTGGCCGTGCACTGCCGCGTGCAGGCCACATTCATCGACGGCGCGCAGGACAAGGACGCGTTGCTCAAAGCCCTGATAGGCGACCACGAGCCCGCCTACGCCGCGCAGTGGCGCGCCCTGGGCGAGGAGTTCGCGCACAAGATGCTGGCCGGCATCGTGGCCTTCGAGTTGCACGTGCTGGGTCTGCAGTGCAAGCTCAAGCTCAACCAGCACCGCCCGGAGTCGCACGCCGCCCTGCACGCGCGTTACAGCGCCGGCACGCCGGACGAGCGCGCGCTGGCCGGCTGGATGGAGCGGCTGGCCATGGCCGGTGATGTGCACAGGGAGTGAGGCATGCGCCTGGGATTTGCCCTTGTGGGCCTGCTCATCGCCCTGGCCATCGTCGCCACCTTGGTGAAGAAACAGCTGGGCGCAACGCGCATCGCCGTGCCGCCCGCCGCGCAAGGGCAGGGCGCGCCAGGCCAGCAGCTGCAGCAGCAGGTCAAGCAGCAAATGGACGCCCTCATGCAGCAGCCGCGCGCCATGCCCGATGATGCACAGTGAAATACGGCTGCAGCGCTCTATTCACAAGTGCCAAAAGCTATGAAAACATGAGTGAAGCAACAGACATCCGCTGGATGCAGGCGGCCCTGGCCGAGGCGCGCGCGGCGCGGCAGGCCGGCGAGGTGCCCGTGGGCGCGGTGCTGGTGCGCGGCGGTGAGGTGATCGCCACCGGGCGCAATGCCCCGATTGCCTGCCATGACCCTAGCGCCCATGCCGAGATGCAGGCCTTGCGCGCCGCCGCGCAGCGGCTGGGCAACTACCGCCTGGACGGCTGCACCCTCTACGTGACGCTGGAGCCCTGCGCCATGTGCGCCGGCGCCATGCTGCACGCAAGGGTGCCGCGCGTGGTCTACGGCGCGGCCGACCCCAAGACCGGCGCGGCCGGCTCGGTGCTGAACCTGTTCGCCGAACCCCGGCTGAACCACCAGACCCAGGTGGCAGGCGGCGTGCTGGCCCAGGAATGCGGCGCGCTGCTACAGGATTTTTTTCGCACGCGCCGCCGCGCCCAGCGCGCCAGCCAGCTCGCCGCCCACCCGCTGCGCGACGACGCGCTGCGCACGCCCGATAGCGCCTTTGCCAGCCTGCCCGACTACCCCTGGGCGCCGCACTACGTCAGCGACCTGCCGGCGCTGGCCGGCCTGCGCCTGCATTACCTGGACGAAGGCCCGCGCGCTGCGCCGCGCAGTTGGCTGTTGCTGCATGGCCCGACCGGCTGGAGCTACCAGTACCGCCACCTGCTGGCTGCCCTGGTCGCCGCCGGCCAGCGCGTGCTGGCGCCCGACCTGATCGGCTTTGGCAGGAGCGACAAGCCCAAGAAGCTGGCCGCGCACAGCCTGGCCTGGCACGGCCAGGTGTTGGCAGAGCTGTTGACGCGGCTGGATTTGCGCCAGGTGCTGCTGGTGCGCCAGGGCGGCTGCCTGCCGCTGGCCCAGGCTGCGCCCGCGCGCCTGGCCGGCGTGCTGAGCTTGCAGCCTGGGCCGGCGCCGGGCGCCGCCTATGACGCGCCTTTCCCCGACGCGGGCCATCGCGCCGGGCCACGCGCCTTTGCCGGCCTGGTGGACGATGAGGCGCCGCCAGCCCTGCCGCACATGAATGCGCGCTGCAACCTGGACGAGCCTGGGCAGGCGCGGGATCTGGCACTGCGCGCTATGGAATACTTCAGGCTTTGAATCTTTGGCGCCCCTCGCGGTGCCCCATCTGCACGGAGCGCGCCGGCAAAGGGCGCGAGACCGCCTTGTCCCAAGACCACGACCACGACCACTGCGGCCACGACCACGGCCCGCGCCATATCTACATCTATTCGCCCTCGGGCGCGGTGCGCGACAAGGCGGCGTTTCGCCGCGGCGTGGCGCGCCTGAAGGCCATGGGCCACGAGGTCGAGGTGGACCAGGACGCGCTGGCGCGCCACACCCGCTTTGCCGGCGACGACGCCACGCGCCTGGCCGCCATCCACCGCGCGGCGGCCAGCGGCGCGAACGTGGCGCTGATCAGCCGCGGCGGCTATGGCATCACGCGCCTGCTGCCGGCCATCCAGTACAAGAAGCTGGCCAAGGCCGTGGAGCGCGGCACCCAGTTCGTCGGCGTGAGCGACTTCACCGCGCTGCAGCTGGCGGTGCTGGCCAAGACCGGCGCCACCACCTGGGCCGGCCCGGCCGTGGAGGGCGACCTGGGCTGCCAGGACGAGCCCGACGACATCATGCTGGCCTGCCTGGACGACCTGCTGACCGGCCACGGCGAGGGCAGCGGCTGGCGCATGCACCATGAAAAACCGCTGGCCGATGGCGAATCGGCCGTGTGCGACATCTATGTAAAAAAGGCCACCCTGTGGGGCGGCAACCTGGCCATGCTGTGCTCGCTGGTGGGCACGCCCTACCTGCCGCAGATCGAGGGCGGTGTACTGTTCCTCGAAGATGTGGGCGAACACCCCTACCGCATCGAGCGCCTGTTGACCCAGCTGTTGCATGCCGGCGTACTCGCCAAGCAAAAGGCCGTGGTGCTGGGCCAGTTCAACGGCTACCAGCTGGCCGCGCACGACAAGGGCTTCAAGCTGCAAAGCGTGGTGGACTGGCTGCGCACGCAGATCAAGGCACCGGTGCTGACCAACCTGCCCTTCGGCCATGTGCCCACCAAGGTGCTGCTGCCGGTGGGTGCCCAGGTGTCGCTGTCGGTCGAAGGGCGCGACGCATTGATCTACTGGGGGCATGCGCATTGAGCCGCTGAGAGTGAAAAGCCGTCGTTGTTTTTGTGTGAAAATTTGTCAACGTATCCCCGCTTCATATTCTCAAGCTGCGGATGTGGCCGCAATCTGCATAAGATATAGTCTGTGCGTTTTGTAACACCTATGGCGACCAAAAGTCGCCGCTGAAGCTGCGAGGCAGCAGTGGCAAAAATGACAGGAAATAAAGCGTGAGTTCCACCACCACCGTCGTGTTTGCAGACATAGCGGGTAGCACGGCGCTGTTCGAGGCGCTGGGCAACGAACAGGCCGCGGCGCTGGTGACGCGACTGACGCGCGGCATTGGCGCCTGCGTGCAAGAACATGGCGGCCGGGTGGTGAAAAAACTGGGCGACGGCGTACTGGGCGTGTTTGCCCAGCCGGAGCAGGCCGTGGCGGCATCTGTGGCCCTGATGCGCGAGCACCGCCAGTGGCTGCAGTCGCAACCCCAGGCGCAGCGCGTGGAAATCCACGTGGGCCTGGCCAGCGGCGAAGTGGTCGAGGTCGATGGCGACTGCTATGGCGACGCCGTGAACGTGGCCGCGCGGCTGTGCGACCTGGCCGGTGGCGCCGAGGTGTGGGCGACAAGGGCCGTGGTGTCCGACCTGCGCCCGGCCCACGGTGTGAACTTCATTCGCCTGGGCCATGTGGAGGTGCGCGGCAAGGCCGAGGCCCAGGTCATGTACCAGGTGGAATGGCGTGAGGACGAAGAGGCCGACTGCACCGTTCATTCAGACCTGATGAGCGAGCTCGACCGCATCGGCAGCGCGGTGGCCGAAATCCAGCTCGCCGGCCCCGATGGCCGGCGCCTGCGCGCCTCGTCCGACGAGCCGGTGCAGGTGGGGCGCGCACCCGAGTCCGACCTGTGCCTGGCCGATCCACGGGTGTCGCGCGTGCATGCCCGGGTGGAGTGGCGCCAGGGCGCGTTTGTACTCACCGATCTGAGCAGCTTCGGCACCTGGGTGCGTTTCAAGGGCAGCGAGGCGCCGGTGCAGCTGCGCCGCGACAACTGCCTGCTGCACGGCTCGGGCGAGATTTCGCTGGGTGTTTCCTTTGCCGACAGCAGCGCCCCGGTGGTCAGCTTCCAGGTTTCGGACGGCGGCACGGTCACGGCTTGAGTGCCGGCCTCGTCAGCCGCCATGCATGGCCCCGGCAGGGGCCATTTTTGTGAGTGCCTCCAGGAGTGGCGCGCGGCCCGTCTAGGCCGCGGCCGCACCGGTCACTGATTCGCGGGCTTGAGCAGGGTGCTCTCGATCTTGTTGGCCAGCTGGGCCACGGCCAGGGCGGCGGGGCAGCCCGGCATTTGCTGCATCAGCAGCTGGCGGCGCATGACGGCCTCGCGCACCGAGGTGTCGGCCGGAATGTCGCCCACATGCACCAGGCGCATGGGCCGGCCGGTGTCCGTGGTCACGAAGCGATCCAGCACCTGCTGCAGCTGGCTGGTGATGGCGCGGCCGTCGCCCGGGCGCGCGGCCTGGTTCACCACCAGGCGCACCTGCTGGCGCTTTTGCTGCGTCGCCAGCACCTTGATGGCGGCATAGGCATCGGTCAGCGAGGTTGGCTCGGGCGTGGCCACGATCAGCACCTCCTGGGCCAGCGACACGGAAAACAGCACCACGTCGGAGATGCCGGCGCCGGTATCGAGCAGCACCACGTCGTAGCGCGGCGCCAGGGTCTGGATGATGTTGAAGAGTTCGTTGCGCACTTCGGGCGTGAGGCGCGAATACTCCACCATGCCGGAGCCCGCCAGCACCACGGAAAAACCGCCCGGGGCCTGGATGACGGCGTCTTCCAGCTTGGCCTTGCCGGTGAATACGTCGTGCAGCGTGACCTTGGGGTGAAGGTTGAGCACCACATCCAGGTTGGCCAGGCCCAGGTCGGCGTCCAGCACCAGCACGCGGTGGCCACGGCGCGTGAGCGCCGCCGCTAGGTTGGCCGATACAAAGGTCTTGCCCACGCCACCCTTGCCACTGGTAATGGCGATGATGTGCGCATCCACCGGGCTGGTGGCCATGGGCTTGTCGGCAGCGGTGCTGCCGGGGGACGGGGAAGGGGGCAGCGCGTCGTTCATCGCTTGGCTTTCATTGGGCGCTGCCAGTGGAGGAATCCAAAGGCGGGGGCAGGTCGCCCCATCCGGAAGGGGTGTACAGGGGGCCAAACAGCAAACTCTTCTCCTCTGCGCTCACGCTGCTGTCGGGTTGCTCTTCGATGCTGACCCGGTTGCGCCCGGCGAGCTTGGCCTTGTACAGCTCGGCATCGGCGCGGTCTATCCAAAGATTGGTGGTGCTGCGAATCCATTGCAGCGCAAAGGCGCCGCCTATGCTGACGGTGACGTTCAGCGCCAGCGACGGCGAAATGTGCACCGGCGTGGCCTCGATGGCGCGGCGCACGCGCTCGGCGACCACGCGGCCAAAGCCGAACTGGCAGGCGGGCAGCACGATGGCGAATTCCTCGCCGCCATAGCGCGCCACCGTGTCCATGGGGCGCACGCACGATTCGAGGGTGCGCGCCACCGACTGCAGCACGATATCGCCGGCCAGATGGCCGTGGTTGTCGTTCACGCTCTTGAAGTGGTCGATGTCCAGCATCAGCAGCAGCGCGCCTTCGCCGGAGCGCGCCACGCGGTCGATCTCGCGCGCCAGCACGGCGCCCACATGGCGCCGATTGGGCAGGCCGGTGAGCGGATCCTTGAGCGAGAGCTCGCACAGGCCGTCGATCAGGTTTTGCAGGTATTGCACCGGCACCTGCTCGCGCAAGGCCTGCTCCGAGCCCAGCGACTGCGCCACCAGCGCGTGCGCCGTTGCCAGGCGCAGATCGCGCAGGCGAATGGAGGCGGAGGCTGGCGTATCGGTCACAAAAGGAAACAATTCGAATTCGTCGCAGTGTAGCAGCCTTGGCACCCTTGGCGGGTGACAAGCGGTTGCTGGCGCATCGGGGTGCAGATTTTATGCGCTGGGCAAGGCCGCTTGCAGCGCCGCCACGGCCTCCGCGTCGGTGCGGTAGGTCATGAAGTTGGGGCCGTGCACCAGGGCGCCGGCGCTCTCCAGGCGGCGGTGCACCGGCAGCTTGATGCCGGCCACATGCAGCATGCCGCCATGGCTTTGCAGCAGGGCGCGCAGGCGCATGAAGGCCTCCACGCCGGTCACGTCGATACGGTTGATGGGCAGCGCAAACAGGCACAGGTGCTGAATGTCCGGCCGCTGCGCCAGCTCGTCGACCACGCGCCGCTCCAGCGCGTTGGCGGAGGCGAAATCGAGCTCCGCGTCCATGCGCAGCGCCAACACGCGCGGCGCAATCGGCGCCAGCTGCCACAGGTGGCGGTCGCGCAGGCTGCCGTCGGCGTGCAGGCCGACTTCGATGATGCGTGGGTGCAGGCGCTGGAACAGGAAATGGCTCAGGTTCATCAGTATGCCCACCAGCACGCCCCAGTACAGGCGCGGTGCGGTGGCCAGCGTCAGGCCGAAGGTGGCCAGGCCGATCACCGTTTCCACGCGCGAGATGCGCCACAGCTGGAACATGGTGCGCGGCTTGATCAGGTTGGTGA
>JAFEES010000141.1 GCA_018240995.1 Pseudomonadota bacterium
GAGGCCAAGAAGCGCAACCTGCCCAAGCCCGAGACCTGGAAGGACCTGGCCAAGCCCATCTACAAGGGCGCCATCGTCATGCCGCACCCGGCGTCCAGCGGCACGGGTTTCCTGGACGTATCCGCCTGGCTGCAGATGTGGGGCGAGCAGGACGCCTGGAAATACATGGATGCGCTGCACGACAACATCGCCCAGTACCAGCATTCGGGCTCCAAGCCCTGCAAGGCGGCGGGCACGGGCGAGTTCCCGATAGGCATCTCGTTCGAGTTCCGCGCCTACCAGGTGGTCAAGTCGGGCGCGCCGGTGGAGCTCATCTTCCCCAAGGAAGGCCTGGGCTGGGACATCGAGGCCACGGCCATCATGAAGACCACCAAAAAGCCCGAGCAGGCCAAGCGCCTGGCCGGCTGGTTCGCCAGCAAGGAAGCCAACGAAATTACCTCCAACTGGTGGGCCGTGGTGGCCTACCCCGGCGTGGCGCAAAAACTCAAGGGCATTCCCGACAACTATGAGCAGCTTTTGGTCAAGAACGACCTGAACTGGGCCGCCAAGAACCGCGAGCGCATCCTGGCCGAATGGGGCAAGCGCTACGAGGGTAAGTCCGAGGCGAAATAAGCCGCGCCTGTCCGCAACCCGCCCCGGCGGCGCCTGCTGCCGGGGCCTTCAAACCCCTTTGCACGATGAGCACCACCATGGACATGACAGTCACCAAGATGCTCGCCGAGGCCATGGACCAGGCCACCCCGGCGCTAGAAATCAGCGGCATTCACAAGAACTTCGAGAGCTTCAGTGCGCTGCGCGACATCAACCTCACGGTGCGCCAGGGCGAGATGCTGTGCTTTCTGGGGCCCTCGGGTTGTGGCAAGACCACGCTGCTGCGCATCATCGCCGGGCTGGAGACGCAGACCGCCGGCAGCATTGTGCAAAGCGGACGCGACATCTCCTGGCTGCCGGCCAGCAAGCGCGATTACGGCATCGTCTTCCAGTCCTACGCGCTGTTCCCCAACCTGACCATCGCCGAGAACGTGGCCTATGGCCTGGTCAACAGCAAGATGGCCAAGGGCGACATCGCGGCGCGCGTGGCCGAACTCCTGACCATGGCCGGCCTGCCCACCTCGGGCGGCAAATACCCCAGCCAGCTCTCGGGCGGCCAGCAGCAGCGCGTGGCGCTGGCCCGGGCGCTGGCCACCAACCCCGGCCTGCTGCTGCTTGACGAGCCGCTGTCGGCGCTGGACGCCACGGTGCGCATACGCCTGCGCGCCGAGATCCGGCGCCTGCAAAAACAGGTCGGCATCACCACCATCATGGTCACGCACGACCAGGAGGAGGCGCTGTCCATGTCGGATCGCATCGTGGTCATGAACCATGGCGTGATCGAGCAGGTGGGCACGCCCATGGAGATCTACGAGCAGCCGGCCACGCCCTTCGTCGCCAACTTCGTCGGCAAGGTCAACGTGCTGCGCGGCCAGGCCCTGGGCGGCAAGCGCGTGCGCGTGGGCCAGATGGAGATCGAGTGCGAGGCCAGCAACGGCGGCTTCAAGCTGGGCGAGGATGTGTCGCTGTACCTGCGCCCCGAGGATCGCGTGGCTGAGCACCTCGCGCCGGACACCCCCTATCGCCTGAACGCGCTGGTGAACAAGGTCGAGTTCCTGGGCGGCCTGTGCATCGCCGACGTCAGCGCCGAGGCCCTGGGCGGCCAGAGCCTGGGCCTGCATTTCTCGCTCAACCAGATGCATGACCTGGGGATCTGCGAGGGCCGGCGCATAGATATCGCGCTGCGCGCCAGCCGCATCCGCGTGTTCTCCAGCGGGAGGGATCAGCCATGACCAGCGCCACCCTGCCCGCCCAGCGCCTGTCCGCCCCGCGCGGCCTGCGCTGGAGCCGCGACGAGTGGATCGCCCGCGGCATGATGCTCTTCGCCATGGCGTTGCTGCTGACCTTTCTGATAGCGCCGCTGTTTTCCATCCTGGTCAACGCCGTGCTGGACAAGGAGGGCCGCTTCGTCGGCCTGGCGCATTTCAGCGCCTATTTCCAGACCCCCAGCCTGCTGCGCGCGGCCTGGAACTCGGTGTGGGTGGCATTCACGGTGGTGCTGATCTCGGTGCCCACGGCCTTCATCTGCGCCTACGCCCTCACGCGCACCTGCCTGCCCGGGCCGTTCAAGGCCACGGTGCGGCTGATTGCCCTGATACCGCTGCTGGCGCCCTCGCTGCTGTCGGCGATTTCCTTCGTGCAGTGGTTCGGCAACCAGGGCGTGCTGAAGTTCTTGCTGGGTGACTTTTCCATCTACGGCGCGCCCGGCATCATCCTGGCCGAGGTCTACAACACCTTCCCGCATGCGCTGATGATCCTGGTCACGGCGCTGTCGCTGGCCGACGGCCGCCTGTACGAGGCCGCCACGGCGCTGCGCGCGCCCAGCTGGCGCCAGTTTTTGACCATCACGCTGCCGTCGTGCAAATACGGCCTGATCAGCGCCTGCACGGTGGTCTTCACCTATGTGGTCAGCGACTTCGGCGCGCCCAAGGTGATAGGCGGCAACTTCAACGTGCTGTCGGTGGATGTGTACAAGCAGGTCGTGGGGCAGCTGAACTTCTCCATGGGCGCCGTGGTGGGCATGCTGCTGCTGGTGCCGTCCATCGTCTCCTTCACCATCGACTACACGGTGCGGCGCAAGATCAAGGCGCAGCTCACGGCGCGCTCCGTGCCCTACAGCCCTAAGCCCAACCGCGTGGGCGACACGCTGCTGGCGCTGTTTTGCATAGGCGTGTGCGGCATGCTGCTGGCCACCATAGGCATGGCGCTGTACACCTCGCTGATCAAGCTCTGGCCCTATGACCTGAGCTTCACGCTGGATCACTACCGCTTCGTGCTGGTGGAAAGTGACATGGCCGACGCCTACACCAACAGCCTGAAGGTGGCCCTGTGCACGGCGCTGCTGGGTTCGGTGATCGTCTTCGTGGGCGCCTACGTGATCGAGAAGACACGCAACCTGGGCTGGATGCGCAATGCCATGCACCTGATGGCCGTGCTCTCCATGGCCGTGCCGGGCCTGGTGCTGGGTCTGGGCTATGTGCTGTTCTTCAACCACCCGGCGAACCCGCTGAACTTTCTCTACAACACCATGGGCATCTTGGTGATCTCCATGGTCATCCACTACTACACCTCCAGCCACCTCACGGCGGTGACGGCGCTGCAGCAGATCGACAACGAGTTCGAGGCCGTCTCGGCCTCGCTCAAGGTGCCGTTCTTCAAGACCTTCCTGCGCGTTACCGTGCCGGTGTGCCTGCCGGCCATCCTGGACATAGGGCGCTACTTCTTCGTCGTGTCCATGGCCAGCCTGTCGGCGGCGATCTTCCTGTACACGCCCGAGACCATCCTCGCCTCGGTGGCCATCATGCACCTGGACCAGGCCGGCGACGTGGGCCCGGCGGCGGCCCTGGCGAGCCTGATCGTGGTCACGTCCGTGGCCGTGTCGCTGCTGTATTCCCTTGCCACCCGCGTGCTGCTGGCGCGCACCCAGGCCTGGCGCCACCTGCGCCGAGGCTAATCCTCGTTCTCTGTCCTTCACTGGAGACTTCCATGAGCCAAGCCACCGCCCCCATCCTGCTGACCCCCGGCCCTCTTACGACCTCCGAGCGCACGCGCCGCGCCATGCTGCGCGACTGGGGCTCCTGGGACGCCGACTTCAACCAGATCACCACCCGCATCCGCCAGCGCGTGCTGGACATCGTGCACGGCCAGGGCACGCATGAATGCGTGCCCATGCAGGGCAGCGGCACCTTCTCGGTGGAGGCCGCCATTGGCACCATCGTGCCGCGCAATGGTCACGTGCTGGTGCCCAACAACGGCGCTTACTGCGCGCGCCTGGCACGCATTGTCAAGGTGCTGGGGCGCAAGCTCACCACCATCGACTACAGCGAGGCCCAGCAGGTCAGCCCCGCCGACGTGGATCGCGCCCTGGCGGCCGACCCCAGCATCACCCATGTGGCCCTGGTGCACTGCGAGACCGGCGCCGGCGTGCTCAACCCACTGCACGAGGTGGCGCAGGTGGTGGCCAAACACGGCAAGGGCCTGATCGTGGACGCCATGAGCTCGTTCGGCGCCATAGCCATAGACGCCAGCAAGACACCGTTCGACGCGGTCATCGCCGCCTCGGGCAAATGCCTGGAAGGCCCGCCGGGCATGGGCTTCGTCATCGTGCGCAAGAGCGTGCTGGAGCAATGCGAGGGCAACGCGCATTCGCTGGCGCTGGACCTGTACGACCAGTGGGTCTACATGCAAAAGACCACGCAATGGCGCTTCACGCCGCCCACGCACATCGTCGCGGCGCTCGATGAGGCCATGACGCAGTACATCGAGGAAGGGGGCCTCGCGGCGCGTGGTGGGCGCTATGCGCGCAACTGCCAGGCCCTGCTCGACGGCATGCGCGCCATGGGTTTTCGCAGCTACCTGCCCGATGAGCTGCAGGCACCGATCATCGTTACCTTCCATGCCCCGGCCGACCCCGCCTATGAGTTCAAGGCCTTCTACCAGGAGGTGAAGAAGCGCGGCTACATCCTCTACCCCGGCAAGCTGACGCAGCTGGAGACCTTCCGCGTGGGCTGCATCGGCCACTTCGGCGAGGCCGGCATTCCCGGCGCCGTGGCCGCCGTGGCCGATGCGCTCAAGGCCATGGGCGTGAAGCAGATCAGCGTGGCCGAGCCGGCCTGAGGCGCCCCACATACTCCTAGAATCAACCATGGGCCCGGCGATTTGCCACGGCCCTGGCCTTCTAGGAGAACCCCATGCGCATCCTCATTGCCGAAGACGACCAGGTGCTGGCCGACGGCCTGCTGCGCACCCTGCGCAGCTCGGGCGCGGTCGTGGATCACGTGGCCAGCGGCACCGAGGTCGATACCGCGCTGCTGACGAATAACGAATTCGACTTGCTGATCCTCGATCTTGGCCTGCCCAAGCTGCATGGCCTGGAGGTCCTGAAGCGCCTGCGCGGGCGGGGCTCGGCGCTGCCGGTGCTGATCCTCACCGCGGCCGACAGCGTCGAAGAGCGTGTCAAGGGCCTGGATCTGGGGGCCGACGACTACATGGCCAAGCCGTTTGCGCTGTCGGAGCTGGAGGCGCGCGTGCGCGCCCTTACGCGCCGCGGCATGGGCGGCACCACGAGCTCCATCAAGCATGGCCCCCTGGTGTACGACCAGGCCGGGCGCGTGGCCACCATTGACGGCAAGATGGTGGAGTTGTCGGCACGCGAGCTGGGCCTGCTGGAGGTGCTGCTGCAGCGCGCCGGCCGCCTGGTGAGCAAGGAGCAGCTGGTCGAGCGCCTGTGCGAGTGGGGCGAGGAGGTGAGCAACAACGCCATCGAGGTCTACATCCACCGCCTGCGCAAGAAGATTGAAAAAGGCCCGATCCGCATCGCCACCGTGCGCGGCCTGGGCTATTGCCTGGAGAAGATACCGGGTTGAGCGTGTGGCGTAGAGTGTTTGGGGTGAACCGCGCACGACGCCCAACGCATAACGCACAACGTCAGCGGCATGAAAATCTTCCAGCGTGAGCAACGCTCCCTCTTCGGCGAGATCCTGGACTGGATGCTCACGCCGCTGCTGCTGCTGTGGCCCGTGAGCCTGGCGCTGACCTGGCTGGTGGCGCAGGGCCTGGCCAACAAGCCCTTTGACCGCGCGCTGGAATACAACGCCCATGCCCTGGCGCAGCTGGTCAGCGTGCAGGGCAACCGGGTGCTGTTCAACCTGCCGCAGCCGGCCAGCGAGATCTTGCGTGCCGACGAGTCCGACATCGTCTACTACCAGGTGCTCGGCCCCACAGGCGACTACCTGTCCGGCGAGCGCGAGCTACCCCTGCCGCCACCCGAGGAGCGGCCCTTTTCCGGCGAGGTGAAGCTGCGCGACGCCGAGATCCGCGGCGTGGACATACGCGTGGCCTACATCTGGGTGCGCCTGCCCCTGCCGGACGCCCCGGCGGCCCTGGTGCAGGTGGCCGAGACGCGCTCCAAGCGCAGCGTGCTGGCCACCGAGATCATCAAGGGCGTGATGCTGCCGCAGTTCGTCATCCTGCCGCTGGCGGTGCTGCTGGTATGGCTGGCGCTGGCGCGCGGCATCAAGCCGCTGCACCAGCTGGAGGAGCGCATCCGCGCGCGCAAGCCCGACGACCTGTCGCCCCTGGATCACAAGGCCGTGCCCATGGAGGTGGCGCCGCTGGTGGATTCGGTGAACGACCTGCTGCAGCGCCTGCAGGAATCCATGGCCACGCAAAAGCGCTTCCTGGCCGACGCCGCGCACCAGCTGAAAACCCCGCTGGCGGGGCTGCGCATGCAGGCCGATCTGGCGCAGCGCGAGGGCACCAGCACCGAGGAGCTGAAAAAATCGCTGCAGCAGATAGGCCGCTCCTCCATTCGCGCCACGCATACCGTGAACCAGCTGCTGGCGCTGGCGCGCGCCGAGGGCGGGGCCGCCGTGGTGCAGCGCCAGAAGATCGATCTGGCGCGCCTGGTGATCGAGATGGTGGAGGGTAGCGTGCCGCGCGCCATGGACAGGCAAATCGACCTGGGTTACGACGGCGCCGAACCCGGCACCCCCGGCGTGAGCATGGAGGGCAACCCGACGTTGCTCAAGGAGCTGGTGCGCAACCTGGTGGACAACGCCATTAACTACACGCCCTCGGGTGGCGGCCAGCCGGGCATGGTCACGGCGCGCGTGCTGCCCGACACCTTTGCCCATGTGGTCGTGTTCCAGGTCGAGGACACCGGCCCGGGCGTGCCCGAGGCCGAACGCGACCTGGTGTTTCAGCCCTTTTACCGCGCCCTGGGCAACGAGGCCGACGGCTCCGGCCTGGGCCTGCCCATCGTGCGCGAGATCGCGCGCCAGCATGGTGCCGAGGTGGAGCTGGAAGAGGTGCGCCCCGGCAGCGCCATGCCCGGAGCGCGCTTTACGGTGCGTTTTGCGGCCAGCAACGGCGGTTGAACCTATTGCTCCGGCCCGGTGAAGTTTTAACCGTTCGCCCTGAGCTTGTCGAAGGGCT
>JAFEES010000142.1 GCA_018240995.1 Pseudomonadota bacterium
AGCTGGAGGAAGGCCTGATCTCGGTCGCCGCACCTTTGAAAAACCGCAGCGGCCAGGTGGTGGCGGCGCTGAACATCAGCGGCCAGGCCAACCGCACCAGCACCGAGATGCTGCGCGAGCAACTGCTGCCCGAGCTGCTGCAGACCACGCAGGCCATCTCGCGCCTGCTGGGCACGCGCCGCGCATGAACCCTGCAGCCACCGTGCTACGCTGGCACCCATGTTCAACCCCACACAAGCCGAAGTGCGGCGCTTTTTTTGCGCCGCGCACGCCAAGCAGCAGGCCGGCCAGCCGATGCAGGCCATAGAGACGCTGGCCGCGCTGTGGATCGCCGAGCACCCCGAATACCGCGACGATCTGGCCGACGCCGACGCCGCCGTGGCGCGCAACTACGACGCCACGCCGGGCCGCACCAACCCCTTCCTGCACCTGTCCATGCACCTGTCGATCAGCGAGCAGTGCAGCATCGACCAGCCGCGTGGGATACGCCAGGCGGTGGAGCTGCTCAGCCGCCGCCTGGACTCGCTGCACGACGCACACCACGCGGCCATGGAATGCCTGGGTGAAATGCTGTGGCAGGCGCAGCGCACCGGCCGCGCGCCCGACGGCGAGGCCTACGTGGCCTGCGTGCAGCGCCGGGCGACGCACGACTAAGCTGAAACAGCTTGTCCCCACCCCCACCGTTGCCATCGTCATCCCCGCGCAGGCGGGGATCCAGTGCCCCCGCCGACCGTCCTGGATTCCCGCCTACGCGGGAATGACGGCGGTAGTGCGGTCGTGGCGCCCAAGTTTCATGGACTGCGGGTGGCGCGCAGCACCATGGACGACTGAAATGGAACTGCCTGTCACTACCCCCAACCCTTGCCATCGTCATCCCCGCGCAGGCGGGGATCCAGTGCCCCCCGTCGACCGTCCTGGATTCCCGCCTACGCGGGAACGACGGCGGTAGGGCGGTCGTGGCGCCCAAGTTTCTTGGGCTGCGGGTGGCGCGCAGCGCCATGGATAACTGAAATGCAAAAAAGCCCGCACGCGGCGGGCTTGTGGCACTGAGCGTGCGCAAGTTCAGCGAAAGCGCGATTCCGGCACGAACTGCAAGTCGGTATTCAGCGAACCCACATAGCCCGCCAGCGCCTTCAGCTCGGCGTTGGTGAACTGCTTGGCAATGCCGCCCATGATGGCGTTGGAGCGCCCCCAGTAGGCGCCCGTGCCGTCCTTGTACTGCTTCAGGGCCGCGTAGAGGTAGTCGGCATACTGGCCGGCAATCTTGGGATAGGACGGGTCTATGGGCTTGGCGAAGTTCTCGCCATGGCAGGACACGCAGGCGCCCTTTTGCAGCAGCTGCGCCACCTGGGCATTGGGCTCGCGCCCGGGCTTGGGCTGCAGTTCCACCGCTTTGCCATGCTCGGAATAGTAGGCCGCCACATCGGCCATGTCCTGCTCGGTCAGCGTGTCGGCAATGCCGCGCATGGAGGCAAACCTGCGCTCGCCCTTCTTGTAGGCCTCCAGTGCCGAGCTGATGTACTTGGCATCTTGCCCGCCGATCTTGGGCACCTTGTACACCTCTGGAAAGTTGGCCTGGTAGCCCGATATGCCATGGCAGCCTATGCACATGGCGATCTTGCCGGCACCGGCCTTGGCGTCGCCCTTGGGTTCATCGGCGTGGAGCACGCCAGCTGCACAGGCGACAGACAGGCCGAATACGGTGGTCAGTAGTTTTTTCATTTTGCGCGCACAATCAAACGATTGGTTGTCTCCGCGATCTCTATATCGCAAACGATTATAGGCAGCAGCCGTCAAGCCTTTTCATCAACGATTTCCCTATTCACCGGCCCATGAAATTCCAAGGTTCCCAGAATTACGTTGCCACGCAAGACCTGATGCTGGCCGTGAACGCCGCCATCAAGCTGCAGCGCCCGCTGCTGGTCAAGGGCGAGCCCGGCACGGGCAAGACCATGCTCGCCGAAGAGGTCGCGCAGGCGCTGGACATGCCGCTCCTGCAATGGCACATCAAGTCCACCACCAAGGCGCAGCAGGGCCTGTACGAGTACGACGCGGTGAGCCGGCTGCGCGACAGCCAGCTGGGCGACGAGCGCGTGAAGGACATCCACAACTACATCGTGCGCGGTGTGCTGTGGCAGGCCTTCACGGCCGAGCAGCCGGTGGCCCTGCTCATCGACGAGATCGACAAGGCCGACATCGAGTTTCCCAACGACCTCTTGCGCGAGCTCGACCGCATGGAGTTCTACTGCTACGAGACGCGCGAGATGGTGCGCGCCCGGCACCGGCCGCTGGTGTTCATCACCTCGAACAACGAAAAAGAGCTGCCCGACGCCTTCCTGCGCCGCTGCTTCTTCCACTACATCAAGTTCCCCGAGGCCGAGACGATGAGGAAGATCGTCGACGTGCACTTTCCCACGCTCAAGAGCGAGCTGCTGACCGCGGCCATGAAGACCTTCTACGACGTGCGCGGCCTGCCGGGGTTGAAGAAAAAGCCCTCCACCAGCGAGCTCATCGACTGGCTGAAGCTGCTGGTGGCCGAGGAGATACCGCTCGAAGCCCTGCAAAGCGCGGACAACAAGGTCAGCATCCCGCCGCTGGTGGGGGCGCTGCTGAAGAACGAGCAGGACGTGAGCCTGTTCGAAAAGCTGGTCTTCATGAACCAGCGCAACCGCTGAGGGGATGCCTGCCATGGCCTTCGTGGAACCCGTCACCCTGCGCGAGCGCGGCCTGCGCCTGGAGCCGCTGGCGCTGGAGCACCAGGCCGGCCTGGCCGCCGCCGCCGCCGATGGCGAGCTGTGGCGCCTACGCGTGACCTCGGTGCCCGAGCCCGAGAACACGCGCGCCTACATCGATGCCGCGCTGCAGGGCCGCGCCGACGGCCACCGCTTTGCCTTCGCCGTGATCGACGAGGCCACGGGCCGCGTGCTGGGCAGCACCAGCTACCACGACATAGTGCCCGCCGTGCGCCGCGTGGAGATTGGCTACACCTGGTACGCCAGCAGCGTGCAGCGCACCCATGTCAACACCACCTGCAAACTGCTGATGATGGGCCACGCCTTCGAGCAGCTGCAATGCCATGTGGTCGGCTGGCGCACCGACAACTTCAACTTTGCCTCGCAACGCGCCATAGAGCGCCTGGGCGCCAGGAAGGACGGCGTGCTGCGCGGCCACGCGCTGCGCCGCGACGGCACGATTCGCGACACGGTGATGTACAGCATGCGCGCCGGCGAATGGCCCGAGGCGCGGGCGCAGCTGCTGTATTTGCTGGCGCGCCACAATGGGGCTTGATCGCCCTGACCTGGAGTGCCCCATGAACGCCATCCTGAAAGACCTGTGCTCCTTGAGCGTGCATGAACGCCTGCAATTGGTCGAAGACCTGTGGGACAGCATCGTCGAGGAGTCTCTACCGCCGATATCCGACGAAACCTACGAAGAACTGCGTCGCCGTGCGGCGTGGGCAGACGCGCATCCCGGCCAAGGCAAGAGCCTGGAACAGATCGCAGAGCAGCTTGGTGTTCGGCTGTGACACGCTCTGTGGCATTCCAGCCTAAGGCACAAAGCGAGATCCAGGACGCATTCACCTGGTATGAAGCGCAACGCACCGGGCTGGGTGCGGAATTTTTACGTTCCATCGCCACCGCCCGCGACCAACTGGCGCGCGACCCCGATCGCTACCCAGTCACACGCAACCCGTTCCGGAGAGTGAAGCTGCGCCGTTTTCCCTACTCGCTGCACTTCGACTTCGACGCAGACAACGTGCGCGTGCATGCCTGCGTGCACTTCCGCCAAAGCCCTGCGCGCTGGCCTGGAGCCTGACCCACCATGCTGATCGACTTTTTCTACTCCATGCGCGCGGCCAAGCTGCCCGTGTCCGTCAAGGAGTTCATGGGCTTGCTCGAAGCCCTGCAGGCCGGCGTGGTCGGCCCCAACTCCGACGACGCCTGGAGCCTGGACGACTTTTATTACCTGGCGCGCACCGCGCTGGTCAAGGACGAAAAGCATTTCGACAAGTTCGACCGCGCCTTTGCGGCGTACTTCAAGGGCGTGGAGATGCTGACGGATTTCACCAAGGAAATCCCCGCCGACTGGCTGCGCCAGATGCTCGAGCGCGAGCTCACCCCCGAGCAAAAGGCCGCCATCGAGAAGATGGGCTGGGACGAGCTGATGGAGACGCTCAAAAAACGCCTGGAGGAGCAAAAGGGCCGGCACGAGGGCGGCAGCAAGTGGATAGGCACGGGCGGCACCAGCCCCTTCGGCCATGGCGGCTACAACCCGCAAGGCATTCGCATAGGCGGCGCCGGCAAGAACAAGAGCGCCGTCAAGGTCTGGGATCAGCGGGCGTATCGCGACTACGACGACAGCCAAGAGCTGGGCACGCGCAACATCAAGGTGGCGCTGCGCCGCCTGCGCAAGTTCGCGCGCGAAGGGCATGAGCTGGAGCTGGACCTGCCCGACACCATTCGCGCCACCGCCGCCAACGCCGGCTACCTGGACATCAAGATGGTGCCCGAGCGCCACAACAACGTGAAGGTGCTGCTGCTGATGGACGTGGGCGGCACCATGGACGAGCATATCCAGCGCGTCGAAGAGCTGTTCAGCGCCGTGAAGAGCGAATTCAAGCACCTGGAGTTCTACTACTTCCACAACTGCGTCTACGACTTCATGTGGAAGAACAACCGGCGCCGCTTTGCCGAGAAGTTCCCGACCTGGGACATCATCCGCAAGTACAACAAGGACTACAAGCTGATCTTCGTGGGCGACGCCACCATGAGCCCCTACGAGATCCTGCAGCCCGGCGGCAGCGTGGAATACAACAACGAGGAGGCCGGCGCCGAATGGCTGCAGCGCCTCACGCACGCCTTCCCCCGGTTCGCCTGGATCAACCCCGAGCCCCAGGGCGTGTGGCAGTACCGCCAAAGCATCAGCATCATCCAGCAGTTGATGGGGAGCAGGATGTACCCGCTGTCACTCAAGGGCCTCGAAGACACGATGCGGCTTTTGTCAAAATAGCCGCCCATGTTCTACCCGCGCAAGACGCCGGCCCGGTGGCCGGCGTTGCTTTTTCTGACCCTGACCCTGGGCCTGGCCGCCCTGCCCGGCTGCGGCACGCTGCCGGGTGCCGACTCCGCCGACCAGCAAGCCGGGCGCGCCGCCTTTGCGCTGCAGGTGCATGTCGATGACGAGGGCATTCGCGACTACCTGAGCGAGCACCTTGAGCTGCAGCGCTTTCGCCAGCTGCCCGACCTGCAGGACCAGGAGCTGGCGCGCCTGCTGGGCGCGGCCGACGCCAATGCGCGCGAACTGCTGGCCACGCTGGGCTACTTCAGCCCCGACATCACGCTGCGGCTGCTGGACACCCCCGCGCCCGCCAAGGACGAGCCGCCGCGCACCGTGGAGCTGACCTTGCGGCCGGGGCCGCGCACCCATGTCGCCAGCGCGGACATCACGGTCAGCGGCGCCCCTGACCTGGCGCGCCGCCAGGCCCAGCTGCAGCGCAACTGGAGCCTGGCGCCGGGCGAGGCCTTCACCCAGCAGGCCTGGGACGAGGCCAAGACCCAGGGCCTGCGCGGCCTGCAGGCGCGCCGCTACCCCCAGGCGCGCATTGCGGACAGCCGCGCCGACATCGACGCCGACAACGCCCAGGCGCGCCTGGCCGTGCACTACGACAGCGGCCCGGCCTACCGCTTCGGGCCGCTGCAGATACGCGGCGGCGAGCGCTACGACAGCACCCGCATCGCCCGCATTGCCCTGCTGCCCACGGGCCAGGACTACAGCCAGGCCCGGCTGCTCGACGCCCAGCAACGCCTGGCCGCCAGCGGCTACTACGACGCCGTGTTCCTCACGCTGGACACTGAAGGCCCCGACCCGCAGGCCGCCCCAGTCATCGCCCAGGTGCGTGATGCGCCGCTGCAAAAACTGGTGTTTGGCGTGGGCGTCTCCACCGACAGCGGCGCGCGCCTGTCCATGGACCATAGCCACAACCGCTTGCCGGGATTGGGCTGGCGCGCCGTCAGCAAGCTGTCGCTGGACAACAAGCGCAAGCTCGCGTCCACCGACTGGACGGCCCTGCCCTCCAGCCACGGCTGGCGCTGGTTCAGCGGCGTGCAGCTGCAGCGCGAGGCCACGGGCAGCTTCGAGGTGGACAGCTCGCGCCTGCGCGCCGGGCGCACGCAAAACAGCGACCATATCGACCGCAGCTACTTCCTGCAGCACGACATGGCCCACAACCGCGGCCCCGGCGCGCCGCCCTGGGCCAGCGCCATCAGCGCCAACTACGGCTGGACTGGGCGCTACTTCAACAACAACAATGCCCCCACGCGCGGCTGGGGCCTGGCCGGCGAGATTGGCGTGGGCACCACGCTGCGCCCCGCGCGCCAGCCCTTCGTGCGTGCCCAGCTGCGCTGGCAATCCTTCATAGGCCTGGGCCGCGTGGATCTGGGCGACAGGGTCAGCCGCGACAGCCGCCTGGCGCTGCGCCTGGAGGGCGGCGCGGTGCTGGCGCGCGCGGGCGCCGACATCCCCGTGACCCAGCTGTTCCTGACCGGCGGCGACACCACCGTGCGCGGCTATGGCTACCGCAGCATTGGCGCCGGCATCAACAACGGCCAGACCTACGGCGGCCGCTACATGACCGTGGCCAGCGCCGAATGGCAGCGCCCCATCACCCTGCGCGGCAACCGCACCGACTTTGAAAGCGCCACCTTCATCGACGCCGGCGCCGTGGCCGACCAGCCCGGGCAAATGGCCGCCCGCGTGGGCGTGGGCGCCGGCCTGCGCTGGCGCAGCCCCGTGGGCCCGCTGCAGGCCGACCTGGCCTATGGCCTGCAGTCGCACGCGCTGCGCCTGCACCTGCGCCTGGGCTATACCTTCTGAGATGAACCTGTTTTGCTTCACCCCAGCCTTTGCCATCGTCATCCCCGCGCAGGCGGGGATCCAGCGCCCCCT
>JAFEES010000143.1 GCA_018240995.1 Pseudomonadota bacterium
CATGCGCACATAGGGATAGCAGGCGCGCACATGGGCGGCCGGCGCGTCGCCGGTGACGAAGCGCTGCATGGCGCTGCGCAGGTGGTCGATCTGCTGCTGGTAGATGCGCTGCACCTGGGCCAGGGCGGCGGCGGGGTCGCTGTGCAGCGTGGGCTGGGCAAACGGGGCGGTGATGGGGGGTGGGATGCAGGCCATGGCGCTATTGTCCACGGCCGGCCGTCACGGTTTGGTCATGGTTGGCAGGGTCTGCAGCCAGGCGTGGGCGGCCTGTGCATCCATGGGGGCGGCAATGCCAAAACCCTGTCCCAGCTCGCAGCCCAGGCCCTGCAGCAGCCGGCGCTGCTCGGCCGTTTCCACGCCCTCGGCCACGGACTGCAGCTGCAGGCTTTGCGCCAGCTGCACGATGGCGGTGATGATGGCCACGTCTTCGCCGTCATTGGGCGTGTCGATGACGAAGGAGCGATCCACCTTGATCTTGTCCAGCGGATAGCGCTTGAGGTAGGCCAGCGACGAGTAGCCGGTGCCGAAGTCGTCCACCGTCACCGCCACGCCCAGCGCCTGCAGCTCCTGCAGCGTGGTGCGCGAGTGCTCGGCATGCTGCATCAGGGTGGTCTCGGTGATCTCGATCTCCAGGTACTCGGGCGCCAGGCCGGTCTGCGCCAGCACCTGCTTGATCTCGCTGACGATGTCGCGCTGGCGGAACTCCATGGCCGAGACGTTCACCGCCACCGGCACGCGCGGCAGGCCCTCGTCGTGCCAGGCCTTGATCTGCCGGCAGGCCTCGCGCAGCACCCAGCGGCCTATGGGCGTGACCAGGCCGCGCGATTCGGCCAGGGGGATGAATTCGTCGGGGCCCAGCAGGCCGCGCTCGGGGTGCTGCCAGCGCACCAGGGCCTCGAAGCCCGTCAGCCGGCCGGTGGCAAGCTGTATCTGCGGCTGGTAGTGCAGGCGCAAGGCGTCCTGCAGCACGGCCTCGCGCAGCAGGTGTTCCTGCTGCAGCGCCTCGGCCGGCTGCCCAAGCATGTAGGGGGCGTAAAACAGGTGCGTGCCGCGCCCGCCCTCCTTGGCGTACTGCATGGCGGCGGCGGCGTGGCGCAGCAGCTCGTCGGGGCTGTAGCCGTCCTCGGGCAGCATGCTGATGCCCACCGTGGCCGACAGCGATAGCTGCGTGCCGCCAATTTCATGCGCCGCGCTGATGCGCCGGATCAAGGCGTCGGCCATGTCGGCCGCGGCGCCGCGGTAGCGCAAGTCCTGCAGCAGCACCACGAACTGGTCGCCGCCGGCGCGGGCGATGAAGTCGTGCGCGCCCACCCCTTCCTGCAGGCGCCGCGCCATCTCGCACAGCAGGCGGTCGCCGGCCTCGTGGCCCAGCGAGTCGTTGACGGTCTTGAAATGATCCACGTCGAAGAACAGCAGCGCCATGCGCGCCTGGCGCTGCTCGGCTTCGACCGCGGCGCGCGCCAGCTGGCGCATCAGGAAGCGGCGGTTGGGCAGCTGCGTCAGCGTGTCGTGCTGCGCCAGGTAGCGCGCGTGCTCCTGCTCCTCGCGCCGTGCCGTGATGTCACGCATGATCACCACGCGCTGTGCGCCATCGGCTTGCGGCAGGGTCTTGCCGACGGCCTCGATGGGAATGGCGCGGCCGTTCTTGTGGCGCAGGGCCAGCTCGTAGGGGTGCTCGCGTGCGCGCCGCGTGTACTCCATGGACACGGCGCGGAACTCGGGCAGGATGAATTCAAAAATGCTGCGCCCCAGCACCTCGGCCAGGGTGTAGCCGGTGATGCGCAGGGCGGCCCCGTTGGCGTCGAGGATGCAGCCGTCGCGGTGGAACACCAGGCCTTCCTCGGTGGCCTCGGCAAAGCGGCGCATGCGCTCCTCGCTCTGGCGCAGGGCGTGCTCGGCCTGCCGGTGGCGGCTGATGTCGTTGACCAGCACCATCAGGCCGACGACGGCCTGCTGCCCGTGAATGAGGTCGCGATGGGGCTGCAGGCTGAACTCCAGCACGCGCGTCGTGCCGTCGGCCTGCTGGCGCTGGCAGACATGCTGCATGCCCTCGCCGTTCAAGGCGCGTTGCACGCTGGGCTGGATTTGCTGCCAGGTTTCGGCATCGATCACCTCTTGCGCGCTGCTGCCGGCCAGGCTGTCCAGCGGCCGGCCGACGAAGTCGGCAAAACGCTGGTTGGCAAAGCCGCAGCGCAGCTGCCGGGCGTCGTAATAGGCCAGCATCACCGGCACCGTGTCGGCCACCAGGCTCAGCAGCGTATCGCAGGCGTGCGCGCCCGTTCCGGTCAGTTCTGAGGCGGAGGGCGGCTGTGACATGGGTTCTGGGCGGTAGGGCTGCCGATTTATAGCCTATCGCCGGGGCTTTTGCGATGTGGCAAGTGCATACTTCGTGCCATGTCACCTGCTGTTACCGGATCGCTCCAGATTCCCGCCTGGATGACGCCGCACAACCTGCTGCGCGTCTCGGTGGGCGTGGCGCTGCTGACGATTGTGCTCAAGACCCTGGCCTGGTGGGTCAGCGGCTCGGTGGGCCTGCTGTCGGATGCTCTGGAATCCTTCGTCAACCTGGCCGGCGCGCTGTTCGCGCTGGCCATGGTCACGGTGGCGCAGCAGCCGCCCGACGCCGAGCACCCCTATGGCCACCACAAGGCCGAATATTTCTCCACCGGCTTCGAGGGCATCCTCATCGTCGGCGCCAGCATCGCCATCCTGTGGGCGGCGGGGCTGCGCCTGTGGCACCCGCAGCCGGTGGAGCAGCTGGGCTGGGGCCTGGGCCTGTCCATGGTCAGCACCGGCTTCAACGGCCTGCTGGCCTGGGCCATGTTCCGCTCGGCGCGCGTGTACCGCTCGGTGGCGCTGGTGGGCGATGCGCGCCACCTGATCACCGATGTCTGGACCTCCGTGGGCGTGGTCGTGGGCCTGCTGGCGGCGCGCGCCACCGGCTGGCTGTGGCTGGATCCGCTGGTGGCCATAGGCGTGGCGCTGAACATCCTGAAGGAGGGCCTGGAGCTGGTCTGGCGCTCGGCCCAGGGCCTGATGGACGAGGCCGTGGAGCAGGATCTGCTGCAGCAGATCGAGGCCGCGCTGCGGCGCCGCGAGCAGGCCGCGGGCGGGCATGTGTACTTCGACAACCTGACCTCGCGCCGCGCCGGCATGCGCAATTTCGTCGATCTGCACATGCATGTGCCGGCGCAATGGACGCTGGGCCGCGCCGCCGCAGCGCGCGCCGCCGTCGAGGCCGAGCTGATGGACATGGTGCCCGGCCTGTACGCCACCATAGAGCTGCTGCCCGAGGGTGCGGAAACCGTCTTCGAGCAGGCCGAGGCACAGGAGCGGCCGACATGATCAGCGTGCTGCAGCGCGTGCGCCAGGCGCGCGTGGAGGTGGCCGGCGAGGTGGTGGGCGCGATCGGCCCCGGCCTGCTGGCCCTGGTCTGCGCCGAGCAGGGCGACGGCCAGGCCCAGGCCGACAAGCTGCTGGCCAAGCTGCTCAAGCTGCGCATCTTTGCTGACGCGGCCGGCAAGATGAACCTGAGCCTGCAGGACGTGGCCGGGGGGCTTCTGGTGGTCAGCCAGTTCACCCTGGCCGCCGACACGCGCGGCGGCAACCGCCCTGGCTTCAGCCAGGCCGCCGCCCCGGCCGAGGGCGAGCGGCTGTATGACTACTTCGTCGCCCAGGCGCGCGCGGCGCACCCGGTGGTGGCCACGGGCAGCTTTGGTGCCGACATGCAGGTGCACCTGGTCAACGACGGGCCGGTGACGATTCCGCTGCGCATTGCGCCGGGTATCGTGCCGGGTATCGCGTCGCAATCAAACTGATAGCTACTGGCGTTTGTTGGATAGGCGCTGTAGCCTAATTGCGTTACTGCTTCCAGAAGAACAGCCCGGCCATCACCAGCCCCGTCGCCACTATGCCCCAGCGCAGCACCGGCGCCGGCAGCTTGCGCGCCACGCGCGCGCCGCCGTAGCCGCCCAGGGTGGCGGCGACCATCATCACCAGCGCCTGCTGCCACTGCACGATGCCGCCGGCGGCATAGATCAGCACCGAAATCGCGGTGAGCAGGGCCGAGACCAGGTTCTTCATGCCATTCATGGCGTTCAGCTGCGTCTGGCCCAAGAGGCCAAACAGCGCCAGCAGCAAGATGCCCAGCCCGCCGTTGAAGTAGCCGCCATAGCCGGCCACCGCCAGCATGCCCAGGCCGGCCTTGGCCGCCGATGTGCCGTGCTGGCCCGAACCGGCCCATTGCCGCAGCTGCGGCCCGAAGGCGAACATGGCCGTGGCCGCCAGCAGCAGCCAGGGCACGACCTTGCGGAACACGGCGTCGGGCGTGACCAGCAGCAGCGCCGCGCCTAAAGCGCCGCCGACTAGCGACAGCAGCACCACGGCACGCATGGACAGCCCCGGCGGCGGCGCCATGTCCTCGCGAAAGCCCCAGGCCCCCGCCATATAGCCGGGCAGCAGGGCCACCGTGCCGGTGGCATTGGCCACCACCGGCGGCACGCCGGTGAAGACCAGCGCCGGCAGCGTCAGAAAGCTGCCGCCGCCGGCGACGGCGTTGAGCGCGCCGGCGACGAAGGCGGCGGCCAGGAGCAGGGGGGTGTCAAGCATGGGGGTGAGTGGTAAATGGGGAGTGGTAAGTGGTAAGTGGTGAGTGGTGAGTGGTGAGTGGCGGTATTCACGACTTACCACTCACCATTTACCACTTACCCAAGTTACCACTTACCCAAGTTACAGATAGGGGTCGGCAAACCCCAGCTCCCGCATGATGGCCGTCTCGTAGGCCTCCATCTCCTGCGCGTCCTCCTCGCTGGTCTCGTGGTCCCAGCCCTGGGCGTGCAGCGTGCCGTGCACCAGCAGGTGGGCGTAGTGTTCCTCCAGCGTCTTGCCCTGCTCGCGCGCCTCGCGCTCGACCACCGGGGCGCACAGCACCAGGTCGGCCACGGCCATGGGCTCCTGCTGGTAGTCGAAGGTCAGCACGTTGGTGGCGTAGTCCTTGTGGCGGAATTCGCGGTTCAGGCGCTGGCCCTCCTCGCTGCCCACGATGCGCACGGTGATTTCGCCGTCCACTGCCAGCGCATGGCGTATCCAGCGCGCGACCTTGTGGCGCGGCAGGGCGGGGCGGTGTGCGGCGGCGTCGCGCGCGAACTGTAGCGACAGGGTCAGGTGGTTCAATGGCAAATGGGCCTCCAACGCCTGCCGATATTGCGCAGGCAGCTATTGTTTTGTGTATTCAGGCGCCGCGCCGGCCGCTGCGCTGGGCGTCGTAGGCGTCCACGATGCGCGCCACCAGCGGGTGGCGCACCACGTCGGCGCTGGTGAAGCGCGTGATGGCGATGCCCGGCACGCGGCGCAGCACCTGTTCGGCGTCGATCAGGCCGGAGAGCTGGCCCTTGGGCAAATCGATCTGGCTCACGTCGCCAGTGACCACGGCGCGCGCGCCGAAGCCTATGCGCGTCAAGAACATCTTCATCTGCTCGGGCGTGGTGTTCTGCGCCTCGTCCAGGATGATGAAGGCGTTGTTCAGCGTTCTGCCGCGCATGAAGGCCAGCGGCGCGATCTCCAGCGCGTTGCGCTCGAAGGCCTTTTGCACGCGGTCGAAGCCCATCAGGTCGTACAGCGCGTCGTACAGCGGGCGCAGGTAGGGGTCTACCTTTTGCGTCAGGTCGCCGGGCAGAAAGCCCAGGCGCTCGCCGGCTTCCACCGCCGGGCGCGTGAGCACGATGCGTTGCACGGCGCTTCGCTCCAGCGCATCGACGGCGCAGGCCACGGCCAGGTAGGTCTTGCCGGTGCCGGCGGGGCCTATGCCGAAGGTGATGTCGTGCGTGGCGATGTTGGCCAGGTAGACGCCCTGGGTGGGGGTGCGTGCGCGCAGGTCGGCGCGGCGCGTGGTCAGCGGCGCCGGGCTGCCCTCTTCGTCCAGCATGCTGGCGTCGCCGGCCAGCATCAGCTGCAGGTGGTCTTCGCGGATGGCGTGGTCGGCCATTTCGTACAGCGCCTGCAAAAGCTCCATGGCCTGGGTGGCGCGGGCCTTGGGGCCGTCCACCTTGAATTGCTCGTGGCGGTGGGCGATCTTCACCTGCAGCGCCGTCTCAATGGTGCGCAGGTGCACGTCGGCCGGGCCGCACAGGTGGGACAGGCGGTTGTTGTTGTGGGGAGTGAAGGTGTGGCGCAGGATCACGCTGATAATTCCATGAATGGCCGCGTTGACTGCGGTGAAGGATTGGGATGATAGGCAAATTGACCGGCCAGCTGCTGGAAAAGAACCCCCCGCAGGTGCTGCTGGACTGCCACGGCGTGGGCTATGAGGTGCAGGTGCCCATGAGCACCTTCTACAACCTGCCGGCAGTGGGCGAGCGCGTCAGCCTGCTGACCCAGTTCATCGTGCGCGAGGACGCGCAGCTGCTGTACGGCTTTGCCACGGCGCCCGAGCGCGACGCGTTCCGCGAGCTCATCAAGGTGAGCGGCGTGGGGCCGCGCACGGCGCTGGCCATTCTTTCGGGCATGGGCGTGGCCGACCTGGCACAGGCCGTGTCGCTGCAGGAGGCGGGCCGCCTGGTGAAGGTGCCGGGCATAGGCAAGAAGACCGCCGAGCGCCTGCTGCTGGAGCTCAAGGGCAAGCTGGGCGCCGACATGGGCGCCAGGACACATGTTGTTAACGATGCCCAGGCCGACATACTGCAAGCCCTGCTGGCGCTGGGCTATAACGACAAGGAGGCCGCCAGCGCACTGAAGGCGCTGCCGGCCGAGGTGGGGGTGAGCGAGGGCATCAAGCTGGCGCTGAAGTCCCTGGCCAAGTAAAGCGCCGGCATGCGCCGTGGAGAAACTGCAATGCAATCTGTCAAATTCATGGTGCCCGTGTTGCCGCTGGTGTTGCTGCTGGCCGCATGCGGCGGCGGTAGCGGCGGCGGCGATGGCGATGGCGGCGTGATGCC
>JAFEES010000144.1 GCA_018240995.1 Pseudomonadota bacterium
ACGGCAAACACCTTGAGCCCGGGGAAGCGCTCCTTCAGCACGCGCCCCACGCCGGTGATGTGACCACCCGTGCCCACGCCGGTGATGAGCACGTCCAGCCCTTCGGGGAAGTCGGCCGCGATCTCCTGGGCCGTGGTGCGCATGTGCACCTCCACGTTGGCCGGGTTCTCGAACTGCTGCGGAATCCAGGCGCCTGGCGTCTGGGCCTTGAGCTCCTCGGCACGCGCGATGGCGCCCTTCATGCCCTTTTCCTTGGGGGTCAGGTCGAACTGCGCGCCATAGGCCAGCATCAGGCGGCGGCGCTCAATGCTCATGCTGTCGGGCATCACCAGGATCAGCTTGTAGCCCTTGACTGCCGCCACCAGCGCCAGGCCAATGCCGGTGTTGCCGCTGGTCGGCTCGATGATGGTGCCGCCGGGCCGCAGGGCGCCGGACTTCTCGGCGTCCTCCACCATGGCCAGGGCGATGCGATCCTTGATCGAGCCGCCGGGGTTGGCGCGCTCGGACTTGATCCAGACGTTGGCTCCGGGGCCGAACAGGCGGTTGATGCGGATATGGGGCGTGTTGCCAATGGTTTGCAGTACGTTGTCGGCGCGCATGGGGTCTCCAATGGGTGGTGAATGCCTGGCCGTTGATTGTGAAGCAGTTGTTGCGCCGCGTCGTGATAACGATATGCCCGGCGCGCCATAAGGCGGCAGGCCAGCGCAATTGATGCCGGTCAAGAATAACGCCGCTGGTAATCCTCATTCCACACATGCGCGCGGACAATGGCGGCACCACCATTTCCATGACCGTGCCATGACCCTGTTGCAGTCCACCATGCTCATGCTTGCCGCCAGTTGCACGCTGATGCTTGTCGGCTTTTCCGCACGCGAGTCGCGCTGGGGGCCGGCGCTGATCATGCTGGGCATAGTCGGCGCGCTGCTGCTGATTGCCTACAACATCTATGAAATGTCGCATGGCGGGTGAGACAATCGCAACCGTGAAGCCCACCAGACCGCCGCTGGTGCAATCTGGGAAACCAGGCACTGGAGGAACGTCCGGACTGCACAGGGCAGCGTAGCAGCTAACTGCTGTCCACCGTGAGGTGAGGATTAGAGCAACAGAGACGAGTCGGAGCAGGCAGCAAGCCACCAAGGGTGTTTCACCCGAAGCGGGCGGCGCCCGCTTCGGGTGAAACGGGCAATCTCTACGCGCAGCAACACCAAGTAGGCACACGTTGACGGGGCCCCCGGAGTGTGCGGGTAGGTGGCATCGAGCCGGCGGGGCGACCCCCGGCCCAGAGTAATGGCGGTCACGCGCGGGCAACCGCGTGCACAGAATCCGGCTTATCGGTGGGCTTCACACTTTCTTCGACCGCGTCAGCGCACCCAGCGCCCGCCGTGCAGGGCCCAAGCGCCGTCGGGGCGCTGTGCCCAGCGATGCGGTTGCATGACGCCGGTGCAGCCCAGGGTTTTGAGCAGGGATTTCATGATGCATCTCCTTGTGCTTGGCCTTGGTCTGGTTCAGGCACGCCAAGGCTCAGCGTGCCCAGCGCCCGGGGGCGAAATACCAGTAGCCGCCCCTGAGTCGCCAGTGCGCCGGCACCCAGCGCAGGCCGACGCGTGGGTAGGTGTAATGGCCCGGCAACCACACATAGCGGCCGGTCTGCCAGTACCAGTGCCCCGGTATCCACACCGCGCGCACGAAAGGTGCCGCGGGGATGACCTCCACCCGCATGGGTGGCGGCGCCACGGGCGCGACGATGGCCGTCATGGCGACGGCCGCGTGTGCCGGCGTCATGGGCTGCAGGCCCAGCAGGCCGCATAGCAGGGCCGCTCCGGCCAGCAGCCGGTGCGCCTGCAGGGGGCTTTGGGATGCGGAAAAAACGCGCATGGGCATGTTGTTCTCCTTGCGAGGCGCCCTTGTCGTGGTGCCTCGCTCAGAACAACGGCGCGCCGGCGGCAGCGTTGACGGCTTTGCCGCGCTTTACCCAGTCTTTGCCTGGCGGATACGAAAAGGGCTGCCTGGCGCCAGGTTCAGAACCGTTCCCAGCCCTGCAGATAGCGCCACTGCCCCTCGGGCAGCCTGGCCAGCGGCACGCGGCCAATGCGGATGCGTTTGATGGCCAGCACCGACAGGCCCACCGCCTCGCACATGGACGGGATTTGCCCCGGGCGTATGCCCTTCAAGGCAAAGCGCAGGCGGGTTTCGCTTTGCCAGCTGACCTTGATGGGCGGCAGCGGCCGGCCGTTGAAGGACAGGCCGTGGCAGAGTTTTTGCAGTCCGCCCTCGGCGATCTGGCCGGCCACCTCGACTATGCATTCCTGCTCCAGCGTCTCGATGTCTTCCTGCAGCTTGCGCGCCACGCGCCGGTCCTGGGTGTAGACCACCAGCCCGCTGGCCTCGGTGGGCAGGGGCGTGAAGCATTCGAGCTGTTTGAAGTGGCGCTCCAGCACGCGGACGCCCGCCGCATCCCCGGCCAGGTGCGATGCGGTGTTCAGCAGCGTGGTGGCCTGTGGCGCGCCCTGGCTGCGACTGCCCTGCGGGCCGGCATCGCCGCCCAGGCCGGCCTCGAAGCCCGGCGGCTTGTGCAGCAGCAGCGTGACGGGCGCCAGGGCCATGGGGCTGGCATCGGGCGCCACGGCCACGCCCTGGTCGGGGCGCACGCGGGCGCCGGGGGCTTCGGTGACGCGGCCGTCCACGCTGACGAACCCGCCCTCGATGTACTGCTCCGCGGTGCTGCGCGAGCAATGCAGCTGCTCGGCCACGCGCTTGGAAAGACGAATCGCATCCATGTCAGTTATCCATGGCGCTGCGCATCACCCGCGCCGCATGAAACTGGCGCGCCCCAATGCCAGGGCAGCCGCGCAAGGGCCGCCCCGCCGCGCTGGCTGCGTCCCCCTGCCCGCAGTGCAAAGCACTGCGAGAGCGGGGGGAAGGCGCGAAGCGACTCAGGGGGGTGTTGCTTCATTTCAGTCATTGCCCGGTTCCAGCATGCGTATGCGCTCCACATGCGCCAGCAGCGAGCGCTGCGCCACCGGCCACATGCGCTCGGGCACGTCGTCGTAGGCCAGGCGCACCCAGTCTTCCATGCTGCCGGCGGGCAGGGCCTGCATGGCGGCCAGCACCTTGGCCTCGCGCGCCAGGCGGTGGGCCTTGAGCCTGGCGATGGCGGCACGCGCCTCGCCCAGCACGTAGCCATGGGCCGGCAGGATGAAGTCCACGCCATGCTCCAGGCACAGCGCATCCAGGCGATCCAGTGAATCCAGGTAGTCGGCCATGTTGCCGTCCGGCGGGTCGATGACGGTGGTGCTGCCGTTCAGGATGTGGTCGCCCGACAGCAGCAGGCCGTCTTCGAGCAGCAGCAGGCACAGGTGGTTGGCGGCATGGCCGGGCGTGTGTACGACCTGCAGGGTATGGGTGATTTTGCCTTCCGGCCCTTGTCCTTCAAGTGTCAATAGCTCGTTATTTTGTAGTGCGCGGTCGGGTGTGAACTGGCTCGCGGCGCGCGCCGTGGGGGCCGAGGGCAGGCCCAACACCGGCGGGCGCGGCCGCCCGTGGGCGGCCACCAGGGCCTGCAGCGGCGCGGCGCCCGGGGAGTGGTCTGGGTGCGAGTGCGTGCACACGATCATGCGGATGTCGCCGCCCGCCGCGCGCCACAGCCTATCCAGGTGCTCGGCGTCGGCCGGGCCGGGGTCGATGGCGATGTAGCCCGTGCCGGGGTCGCCCACCAGGTAGCTGTTGGTGCCGGGGCCGGTCATCACGCCGGGGTTGGGGGCCGTGAGGCGCTGCAGGTTCTTCAAGAGCGGCACCGGGGTCTCGCTCTGCCAGTCCAGCACATGCTCGGCGCGGCCGTTGGGGGTGACCAGGGCCAGCTCGCCGTAGGGAGGTTCGTGCTCCATGAAGCGCGCATCCTTGCCGGCCAGCAGGCCCGAGCGCGGGCTGCTGACCCACAGCGGGCGCTCGCCGGCCACGGCGGCCAGCACCGCTTCCACGTCGGCAAACTGCGCCAGGCGCTGCAGCGTGCGTATGGTCGGGAAGATCATGAAGAACTGGCCCGCTTCGTGGCGCGCCACGGCGTCGGCCGGGCGCAGCCAGACCGGCTCGAACTGCTCGGACTCGTCGGCCACGGGCTCCTGCTCTGGCGGCATGCGCGCCACCAGGAAGGGCACGGCAAAGCGCTTTGGCAAATTGCGGTCGGCCGTCCAGTGCGCCAGCTGGAAGACCTTGTCGGCCGCCAGGCGCAGGCCGCGCGCCGCGCAAGCCGCGGCGAAGGTCGTCTCCGGCGGCAGCTTGCGCGCGATGGCGGCAATGTCGGCGGCGTCGGCCCAGCGGCCGTCGCCGTGGCGTGCCAGCAGCACGCCCAGCTCCTCGAAGCTCTCGCGGATGGCGGCCATGGCGTCGGTCAGGCGCGCGGGCGTTTGCGTGGGGCGCTGGTCGGCCAGGGCGTGGCTGGCGGCGTCACCGTCCTGGGCCTCTATGCCGCCGCCGGGAAAGACATAGGCGCCGGGCACGAAGCTGGCCTTGTCGGAGCGGCGCGTCATCAAGACCTCCAGCGCCGTGCCACCGCCGGCTGCGGGCATATCGCGCAGCAGCAGCACGGTGGCGGCATGCAGGGGGGTGACGGGTTCGCGGTGGGGGTGCAGTTGTTGGCTGATGCGTGGCATCGGCACATTATGGGCAAGCGCCGGCGATTGCGCCGGCGCGGCGCGGATAATCGCGCCCCATGCACATCCGCTTTACCAAGATGCAGGGCGCGGGCAACGACTTCGTGGTGCTCGACGAGACGCAGGCCATTTTTGGCCTGACGCGCGCCCAATACCGTTTCCTGGCCGACCGCCATTTCGGCGTCGGCGCCGACCAGATCCTCAGCGTGCGCCCGGCTCCGGCCGCGGGCGTGGACTTCGAATACCTGATCCACAACGCCGACGGCGGCCAGGTGGAGCAATGCGGCAACGGTGCGCGTTGCTTTGTGCGCTATGTGCGCGACAAGGGGCTGACCGCCAAGGATGAGATCCGCGTGCAGACCATGGCCGGCGTGATCGCCCCGCGCCTGGAGGCCGACGGCCGCGTGACCGTGGACATGGGCCGCCCGGTGCTGGAGCCGGCGCGCGTGCCGTTTGACACCACTGGCCTGCAGCCCGTGCCTCAAGGTTTGGCGCAAAAATGGCCTTTGGCGCTTGACGGGCAAGCGCAAGCAGCTACTGTATTCATAGTGCCTGTGTCCATGGGCAACCCGCACGCCGTGCAGTTGGTGGATGACGTGGACAGCGCCCCCGTGGCCCAGACCGGTCCGGTGATCGAAAACCACGCACGTTTTGCGCAGCGCGTGAATGCCGGCTATCTGCAGGTGCTGAGCCGCACCGAGGTGCGCCTGCGCGTGTACGAACGCGGCGCCGGCGAGACCCTGGCCTGCGGCACGGGCGCCTGCGCCGCCGTGGTGGCCGGCATCCGCCTGGGCCTGCTGGATGGGCGCGTGGATGTGCATACGCGCGGTGGCCTGCTGAGCATCGCCTGGGCCGGCGGGCCGCAGGACGCGGTGCTCATGACCGGCCCCGCGACCACCGTTTTCGAAGGCCAGATCGACGTTCCCGAGCTACCATGAACCATTCCTCCGTCACCCCCATCACCGAAGACGACATCGCGCATTTCCTGGTGAACACGCCGGGTTTTTTCGAGCGCCATGCCGAGCTGCTGTCCAGCGTCACCATCTCCAGCCCGCACGGCCAGCGCGCCGTGAGCCTGCACGAGCGCCAGGCCGAGATGCTGCGCGAGAAGATCAAGGGCCTGGAGCACCGCGTCATGGACATGGTGCGCCACGGCCACGAGAACACCGCCATCACGCACAAGATCCACCAGTGGTCGCGCCAACTGCTGGCGCTGCCCGATGCGGGCGCGCTGCCCCAGGCTGTGGAGCAGGGCATTCACCAGCTGTTTGACGTACCCCAGGTTGCGCTGCGCCTGTGGGGAGCGGCCGGCGCCCATGCCGATGCGCCTTTCGCCCGGGATGCGAGCGAGGACGTGCGCTCCTTCGCCTCGTCGCTGACCATGCCGTTTTGCGGCCCCAACCTGGGCTTCGAGGCCACCGCCTGGCTGGCGCGCGCGGCCGAGGTGCAGTCGCTGGCCCTGCTGCCGCTGCGTCGCGGCGCCATCGACAGTGCCGATGAGCCGGCCTTTGGCCTGCTGGTGCTGGGCTCGCCCGACCCGCACCGCTTCGAGGCCACCATGGGCACGGACTACCTGGCGCGCATCGCCGAGCTGGCCAGCGCCGCGCTGTCGCGGCTGTACTAGGCCTTGCACCTGGCGCCATGGGCCTGAACCTGCTCGACCCCACGCATGTGCTGGGCGCGACCGTCTGGGGTTGCGGCTTTCTGGCGGCCTGCCTGGTGTTGACGGGCTTCATCCGCCGCTTTACGCGCCGCATCGAGACCCATCTGTCCGACGTCACCGGCCTGCGCTTTGCCAGCGCCTTCGCCCAGGTGCTGGTGTACCTGGTGGCGTTCGTGCTCTATGCGCATCTGATTCCCGAGCTGCGCACCCTGGGCACTGCGCTGCTCACCGGGGTCAGCGTGGTGTCCGTGGTGCTGGGACTGGCGGCACAGAACACGCTGGGCAACCTGATTGCCGGGCTGTCGCTGGTGCTGTACCGGCCGATCCGGGTGGGCGACAGCGTGCAGCTGACCACGCCCCGCGGCCTGACCACGGCCGCCGTGGAGCAGGTGTCGCTGGGTTACACGCTGCTGCGCGCCACCGATGGCGGTGAGGTCATCGTGCCCAATAGCCTGATGATCAGCAGCGTGGTGATACGCCTGGACGATCCCGATGGCCCAGCCACTGCCGCCAACACCTGAGCCGCCGCCGCTGCCCGAGGAGGCCCTGCGCTACCTGGAGCATGTGCGCGTGGAAAAGCGCCTGGCCGCGCGCACCCTCACGCTGTACCA
>JAFEES010000145.1 GCA_018240995.1 Pseudomonadota bacterium
CCCCAGCGTCACCGAGAACACCAGGATCAGCAGAATGCCGATCAAGAAGGTGGGCAGGGACACGCCCAGCAGCGACAGCGTCATGAACAGCTGGCTCAGAAAGCTGCCGCGCCTGAGCGCCGCATACACGCCCATGGGCACGCCCACGGCCAAGGCCAGAAAGGCCGCCACCAGCGACAGCTCCAGCGTGGCCGGGAAGCGCTCGGCGATCAGGCGCGAGACCTTGGCCCCCTGGCGCAGCGACAGGCCGAACTCGCCCTGCGCGGCATTCACCAGAAAGTGCCAGAACTGCACGATGAAGGGCTTGTCCAGCCCCAGCGCGGCGCGCATGTCGGCAATTTGCTGGGGCGTGGCGTCCTGCCCCAGCAAGATGGCCACGGGGTCGCCCACGAACTGGAACAGCATGAAGGCGATAAAAGCCACGGTGACCATGACGATCACGGCCTGCAGGAGGCGGCGCAGTATGAAGGCAAGCATGTTTTATTCGCGCAGTAGGTTGGGCCATGCTACACCGGCCCGCGGGGTTCCCAAAGGGTATCTCTCCACACTCCCCTCTCCCCTTGCGGGAGAGGGGCCGGGGGAGAGGGGGCAACACCCCGCAAAACAAACGTCTCGCACCATCAACTCAACGGCGTAGATGCCCAGGCACCGCAGGGGCTCGGCCAGCAGCGCCCAGCCGCGCGACAGCCATCAGTTGATCTTCACGCTGCGAATATCCACCCTGTTGTCCGCGCGGTGCACCAGCTCCACCTTCTTCTTCATGGCCCAGGGAATCACCTGGTCGTACAGCGGAATATGCGACACGGTGTCGTTCGACAGCTGCAGCGCCTCGGTCAGCATGCGTGCGCGCACCGGCGCGTCGGTCTCCATCTTGATGCGATCGACCAGGTAATCCATGCGCTCGTTGCTGTAGCGGCCCACGTTGTAGTTGCCGTCGCCGCCCTGGCCCGGGCTGCGCACCAGCGACTGCAGGCTGTACAGCGCGTCGAAGGTCGGCACGCCCCAGCCCAGCATGTAGATGCTGGCCTCGCTGCGCTGGATCATGGGGAAGTAGCTCACCAGCGGCAGCGTGCGCAGCTTGGCCTTCACGCCCACGCGCGCCCACATGGCGGTGACGGCCTGGCACACGGCCTCGTCGTTGATGTAGCGGTTGTTGGGGCAGGCGAAGTCCACCTCGAAGCCATCGGGGTAGCCGGCCTCGGCCAGCAGCTTCTTGGCGCCCTCCAGGTCATAGGGCAGGCGCTTGCCCACGCCCTCCGTCCAGCCCGCCACCTGCGGCGCCACCAGCGTGCCCGTGGGCTTGCCCAGGCCGCGCAAAATGTTGCGCGTGAGCGCGTTGGCGTCTATGGCCTGGTACAACGCCTTGCGCACGCGCAAGTCCTTGAGCGGGTTCTTGCCCTTCACGCTCCCGCCCACCAGCTCGTCGCGGAACTGATCCATGCCCAGGAAGATGGTGCGGTTCTCCAGCCCGTCCACCACCTGTATGTCGGGGCTGGAGCGCAGGCGCTGCAGATCCTGCGGCGACGGGTCGAGCACCATGTCCACCTCGCCCGACAGCAGCGCCGCGATGCGCGTGGCCGACGACTTGATGGGCGTGTAGACGATCTCGGTCACGTTCCCGTCCATCTTGCCCCACCAGTTGGGGTTGCGCTTGAAGACCATCTTCACGTCGGGCTGCCACGAGTCGAGGGTGTACGGCCCAGTGCCCATGGCGTTGCGGTGGGCAAAGTTCTCGTCCTTGCCCTTCATGTCCTTGGGTTCGACCGACTTGTTCTTCTCGGCCCAGGCCTTGCTCATCACGCGCAGCTCGGTCATCTGGCGCAGCAGCACCGGGTTGGGCGCGGCCAGGAACACGTCGATGGTGTTTGCGTCCACCTTGGCGACCTTGGCTATGCCCTGCACGAAGGGCGAGTAGTTCGAAGTCTTGGACATGGCGCGCTGCAGCGAATACACCGCATCATCCGCCGTGAACGCCGAGCCGTCGTGGAACTTCACGCCCTGGCGCAGCGTGAAACGCACCTGCGTGGGGCTGACCTCGCGCCAGGCCGTGGCCAGCAGGGGCTCCACCGCGAAGGTGCGGCTGTTGTAGTACACCAGGCTCTCATACACATAGGCGTGGATGCCGTTTTGCAGCGCGTTGTTCTGCGAGTGGATGTCCCAGGTCGAGATCTCCCCCTGGCTGGCCCACTTGAAGGTCTTGGCCTGGGCGGCAGGGACTGCCGCCAGCATGGATGCGGCGGCCAGGGACAGGAACAAGGCGCGAAGTTGCATGGGAACCCCCTGAAAAGCAAAACCCGCGACTATGGCAGCGCTGGCCCAGAAAACGAACAGGGGAAACCCCCTGCTGACATATCGTCCTGGTTTGCGCCGGCTCAAAGCAAAAAACCTCCCGAAGGAGGTTTCTTGCTGCGTCGAGAAGGCGAGAGGGTCGATCAGAAGCGGTGCCGCAGGCCGATGGTGATGCCGGTGCGGCTGCGCGCCTTGCTCACCGGATCGAGCACGATTGCGCTGCCGCCGCTGATACTGGTGTGATCCACGCCAAAGTAGGCATCGGTGCGCTTGCTGAAGGCGTAGTCGGCAACGGCCACGTAGAAGTTGGCGTTACCGTTGGAAGCCCCAGTCACCGAACCCGACTGCTTGCCGCGGAAGTAATGCGCGCCCAGGTTCAATTGCGAGGTAAGTTGGTAGCCGACGCCGAACTGGAGCAGCTGGCGCTTGTTGGCATCCCCCGGCTGAAAACCTCCATTCGTCTGGCCACCCCAGAACTGACCCAACAGGCCACCATCCACTGCGTTGCCCAGGGCCACGGCCGGGCTGGTCACGGTGGCGAACTTGGCCTTGTTCAAGCCATAACCAGCCGTCAGGTACCAGGGCCCGGTGCGGTAGGAACCGCCCAGCGTCCACGCGTCGACATCGGTGCCGCCGGGCAGCGTGGTGCGCAGGTAACCGCCACCTACGGCAGCCCCCGCTGCGGCGTAGCGCAGATAGCCGCCAGCCGTCTTCCATGCGCCGCCATTGAGGGTGCTGGCCACAAAACCGGGTACCTGCGTGGCCGATGTCAGCCCCTTGGTGTTGTTATTTTCATCAAAGGAATACTGCAACGCGCCGACAAAACTGCGATCCGGCGTGGCGAACATGTACTTCAGCATGTTGCTGGCACGCGCGCCCATGGCCATGCCCAGTTCGGGCTTGTAGGCCTCCATGTAGGGCGAATAGGGAAAGGATGCGTAGGTGCTGGTGACCACGTCGAAGAGCACGTTCCACTGCCGGCCGGCCGTAATGCGCCCATAGGGGCCCTGCAGGCCTACGTAGGACAGCTGGAAGTACGGCGCGCCGATGGCGGGATTGCCCGCATCGGCATCGAAGCGGTTTTCCAGGAAGGCCAGGGCCTTGCTGCCGCCGCCCAGGTCTTCCTCGACGTTGATGCCCCAGCGGCTTTGCGACATGCCGCCGCCGATCATCTGCGTCTTGCCGCTCTTGGCCGCACCTTCATTGTTGGTGTGGCGCACCGCGGCATCCACGATGCCCCACAGCTCCAGCTTGCTGGTGCCCGCCGCCTGGGCCATTGCCGCCCCGGTGCCACACAGGGCCAGCGCGGCCAATACAAAATTTTTCTTTATTGACAGTTCCATGGCTTCTCTCACCCTCTGCAAAGTGTTGTAAGCCTTCATTCTAGGAACGCCGCTGGCTCAGGCGCTGGCGCTTTGGCATTTGCACCACAGGCGTTTCCCCTAGCCTGGTGTTGCACAGGAGACTGCACATGGCGGCAGACGAAAAAAAACCGCTGCCCGAAGGCAGCGGTTCATGTCTTCTGCAATCCGGCTGGCCTCAGGCCAGCGTGGAATTAGAAGCTGTGGGTGATGCCCACTTGCAGGCCTTGCTGCGAGCCGTTGTCCTTCAGCGTACCTTGACCCAGGGTGTACAGGGCGGCGCCGTTCTTGTTCTTCAGGTAGGCGTAGGTGCCGTACACGGAAGTGCGCTTGGACAGGCTGTAGACATAGCCCAGGCCGAACTGGTCAGCCTTGCCGGTTACGCCAGCAAACTTGTTTTCGTAGCGGTTGTACGAAGCCTTCACCAGGCCGGGGCCCACAGGGGCGGTCACAGCCAGTTGATAGCCGTTGCGCTTGTTGTCGTTGACCGTAGCGCCGAAGTTCTCGGACTTGGAGGTGCGATAGGCAGCCAGCAGCTTGGCCACGCCCAGGTCATACGAACCACCCAGCGACCAAGCGGTGATGTCGCCGTTGGCGGAAGAGTTCGGGCCCTTCTTCAGCTGCTCGAGGCCAAGGCCCAGGCTCAGGGGGCCGTTGTCATAGGTCAGGCCGGCACCCATGTAGCGGCTGCCGCTGTTGTTGCCAGCGACTTCGCCAAAGCCGTAGTTCACGGCGGCCTTGAAGCCGGCGATGTTGGGCGACACGTAGGTGACGGCGTTGCTCACGCGCAGGTTGGTGGTGACGGCGCCAGCGTTGGCGTTGGCGTCAACGATGCCACCATCGGCCCACAGGCGCGAGTAAGCCAGACCGACGCTACCGAACGGGTCGTAACGAGCGACGGCGTTATAGGCTGCGGTCAGTTCGCGGCCCAGGCGCACTTCACCAAAACCGCCTTCGATACCCACGGTCGAACGACGCTTGAATTCCAGGCCCGTGCCGCTTGCGCCGCCGCTCTTGCCGTCACCAGTGTCCAGGTTCAGGCCGGCTTCCAGCCAGAAATTACCCTTCAGGCCGCCGCCCAGGTCTTCCGAGCCACGCAGGCCGAAACGGCTGGTCAGCTGGTTGCCGGAGGTGATGCCAGTCCAGTTGGTCTTGCCGTTGACGTAGGTCACGCCGGCATCGGCCACGCCGAACAGGGTCACGGAGGACTGAGCCATTGCGGCGCCGGAAGTGGCCAGCACTGCCAGGGCGATCAGAGATTTTTTCATTGCGATTTACTCCAAGGTTAAACAGAGGGCGCCGGATCGTGAGGGCTAGGGGCAGCTGCGTCAGCCGCACGACCCACCGGTTCCCCGGGCCAACCTCCTGGTGGGGAAGTTGCACCTATTGCACCAGAGGGCGTAGGTATGCGCAAAGAAATTCCCGCATAAACACCCGAAAAGGCAGGTAAACGCGGCTTTTCGTTGCGAGACTGCAACATCGATCCGCCGTACCTGAACCATTGATGAATTTGCGTGCGGCTTCAGCCTTCAGCCCTCGACGACCTCGAACCCCGTGGTGATCTGCGCCGTCTTGCCCAGCATGATGCTGGCCGAGCAGTATTTCTCGTGGCTCATGGCAATCGCGCGTTCCACAGCGCTGGCCGGTATGCCGCGGCCGGTGACGGTGAAGTGCATGTGGATCTGGGTGAAGACCTTGGGCTCGGTGGCGGCGCGCTCGGCCGTCAGGCGCACGCTGCAGCCGCGCACGTCGTGGCGGCCGCGCCTCAATATCAGCACCACGTCGTAGGCGGTGCAGCCGCCGGTGCCGGCCAGCAGCGCCTCTAGGGGGCGCGGGGCCAGGTTCTGGCCGCCGCTTTCGGGGCGCTCGGCGTCGGGCGCGCCGTCCATGGCCAGGATGTGGCCGCTACCGGTTTCGGCAATGAATCCCATGCCGGATCTGGTGCCGGCGTTGCCGGTCCAGCTGACGGTGCATTCCATGTTGCAATTCTCCAACAATTAGGGCGAACCCTTAAAAAAATATGAATTTTGCTGCAATGCAAAAAACTTCGGGCATACAATGCAGCCATGCGTTACCCGCTACGCACTGTAGGCAAGGCGGGGTTCGCACCGATTGTCTCCTCCATCTCCTCAAAGGATGGATTCAGCCCCAGGCCTTACCGCTTGGGGCTTTTTTTTGCCCCGCGCGGCCGCTGCGGACTGGCCCCTATGATGTGCGCCCCGGCCGCCCGCTGACGGGCGCATTGCCGGCTCACATCATGACCCAGCCCCTGACCCCCCTCGACTACCTGAAGAAAATCCTCACCGCGCGCGTGTACGACGTGGCCGTGGAGTCCGACCTGCAGCCCGCGCGGGCGCTGTCGCGCCGCCTGCACAACAAGGTGCTTTTGAAGCGCGAGGATCAGCAGCCGGTGTTCAGCTTCAAGCTGCGCGGCGCCTACAACAAGATGGCGCAGCTGGCGCCCGAGCAGCTGGCCAAGGGGGTGATCTGTGCCTCGGCCGGCAACCATGCACAAGGCGTGGCCATGAGCGCCGCAAAACTGGGCACGCGCGCCGTGATCGTCATGCCCACCACCACGCCCCAGGTGAAGGTGGACGCGGTGAAGACCCTGGGCGGCGAGGTGGTGCTGGTGGGCGACAGCTATTCAGACGCCTACGAGCATTCCCTGCGCCTGCAGCAGGAGCAGGGCCTGACCTTCGTCCACCCGTTTGACGACCCCGACGTGATCGCCGGCCAGGGCACGATCGCCATGGAAATGCTGCGCCAGCTGCAGGCCCTGGGCAGCCACCGGCTGGATGCGGTGTTCGTGCCGATTGGCGGCGGCGGGCTGATTGCCGGCGTGGCCAATTACCTGAAGGCGGTGAGCCCGCAGACCAAGGTGATTGGCGTGCAGATGAACGATTCCGACGCCATGGCCCAATCGGCGCGCCAGCATGCGCGCGTGCAGCTGCCCGACGTGGGCCTGTTCGCCGACGGCACGGCGGTGAAGCTGGTGGGCGAGGAGACCTTCCGCGTGGCGCATGAGCTGGTGGACGACTATGTGATCGTGGACACCGACGCCGTGTGCGCCGCCATCAAGGACATCTTCGTGGACACGCGCAGCATCGTCGAGCCATCCGGCGCCCTGGGCGTGGCGGCCATCAAGCAGTATGTGGCGCGCCACAAGACCAAGGGCGAGACCTACGCCACCATCCTCTCGGGCGCGAACATGAACTTCGACCGCCTGCGCTTCGT